>DATEOP010000095.1:0-7181 GCA_035274065.1 Burkholderiaceae bacterium | reverse complement strand
AGCCTGGCGGAGAACTGGATTGAAGCGACGGCCGGGGACGAAGTCGCGCGCTCGGGCAGGCTCCGCGCGCTCGACGCGGACTTGAACCACATTCCCGACGCTGCGATGACTGCCGCGGTCCTCGCGCTGTTCGCGGAGGGGCCGAGCACGCTGCGCAATATCGGCTCGTGGCGCGTGAAGGAAACCGACCGTATTGCGGCAATGGCCACCGAGTTGCGCAAAGTCGGCGCAGAAGTTGATGAAGGTCACGACTGGATTCGCATCGTTCCGCCCCGAGAATTTCGCGAGGCGACGATCGATACGTACGATGATCACCGCATGGCGATGTGCTTTTCATTGGTGGCTGCCGGCGGGGTTCCGATCCACATTCGTAATCCAGCGTGTGTTGCCAAGACGTTTCCAGATTACTTTGATCGCCTCGCTACGCTTGTTCGATGAGCAATGTTCCGGTAGTTGCGATCGACGGGCCCACCGCATCAGGTAAGGGAACCATCGCGCAGCGCGTAGCCGACGCACTGCAATTCAATTACCTTGACAGCGGCGCCCTTTATCGGCTCGTCGCGTTACGTGCTGTGGAGGAAGGGCTGGGTCCTGACGAGGCGGATCGCTTATCCGCGGCAGCTGCAGCGATCGCTCCTAAGTTCGCTGGCGGCCGCGTCACTTTGAACGGAAAGGACGTGACGGATGCAATTCGCGGCGAGGACGTGAGCCAGCTGGCTTCGCGGATCGCCGTATTAAGCGGCGTCAGGCGGGCGCTGCTTGACCTGCAGCGGTCGCAACGCCGGCCTCCCGGGTTGGTCGCCGATGGGCGTGACATGGGTACGGTTGTCTTTCCTGAGGCGAACCCCAAGATTTACCTCACGGCGAGCGTGGCAGCGCGCGCGGATCGCCGCTATAAGCAGTTGATGGAAAAAGGGTTTTCGGCTAACATCCCCTCCCTTTCGCAGGAACAGGTCAGGCTCGACATCGAAGCGCGTGACTTGCGGGATGCGCAACGAGAGGCATCGCCACTAAAGCCTGCAGAAGATGCACATCGCATCGATTCTTCGGAGCTCTCGGTCGACGAGGTCGTAGCCCTGGTGTTGAGTCGGTACGCGCAGTCGCAGATATCAGCTGGACAGAAGTAGAAAGCACAAACGTGGCAGGGGACTTCCCTTCTGCTATTGATCAACACCGCCACAGGCGCAACGCCGAGGCGAGATGTCTTTAGGAATTGACTAGGTACGCATGGCATCCCCACAAACGCAGAGCAGCAGCAAGAACAAAGGATTCATCAACAGGCAGGCCACCGAATCTTTCGACGGCGAGTCTTTCGCAGCGTTGTTCGAAGAAAGCCTGAATCGCCAGGAGATGAAGCAGGGCGAAGTGATCACCGCCGAAGTGATCAGAGTTGATTACAACTTCGTTGTCGTGAACGCGGGCCTCAAATCCGAGGCCTATATCCCGCTTGAAGAATTTAAAAACGATAACGGCGAGCTCGATGTCAAGCCGGGCGATTTTGTTTCAGTTGCGATCGAATCGCTCGAGAACGGCTACGGTGACACCATTTTGTCGCGCGACAAGGCCAAGCGCTTGTCCGCATGGATGAATCTCGAGAAGGCGCTTGATTCCGCGGAGTTGGTGGCCGGAACGATCACCGGCAAGGTCAAGGGCGGACTAACAGTGATGATCAACGGCATCCGCGCCTTTTTGCCGGGCTCGTTGGTTGATACGCGTCCTGTCAAGGACACGACGCCGTTCGAGGGCAAGACGATGGACTTCAAGGTCATCAAACTCGATCGTAAGCGCAACAACGTTGTCGTCTCGCGCCGGGCCGTTGTCGAGGCCAGCATGGGCGAAGAGCGTGCGAAGCTGCTCGACAATCTGAAGGAAGGCGCAGTCGTCAAAGGCACAGTCAAGAACATCACCGACTACGGTGCATTTGTCGACCTGGGCGGCATCGATGGCCTGCTGCATATCACTGACCTGGCGTGGCGTCGCGTGCGTCACCCGAGCGAGGTGGTTCAGGTCGGACAGGAAATCACGGCGAAGGTGCTGAAGTTCGATCAGGAGAAGAATCGCGTCTCGCTAGGTGTCAAGCAACTTGGCGAAGACCCGTGGGTGGGGCTGGCGCGTCGTTATCCGCAAGGTACGCGGCTGTTCGGCAAGATCACCAACATCACGGACTACGGCGCGTTCGTAGAGATTGAGGCCGGTATCGAAGGTCTAGTGCATGTCTCCGAGATGGACTGGACCAACAAGAACGTAGATCCGAAGAAAGTCGTCAACCTCGGCGATGAAGTGGAAGTTATGGTTCTCGAGATCGACGAGGATCGCCGCCGTATCTCGCTTGGCATGAAGCAGTGCAAGCCCAATCCATGGGAAGACTTTGCGCAGCAGCACAAGAAGGGCGACAAGGTTGGCGGTGCGATTAAGTCAATCACCGACTTTGGTGTCTTCATCGGATTGCCTGGAGGTATCGACGGTCTGGTTCACCTATCGGATCTGTCCTGGTCGGAGCCCGGCGAAGAAGCTGTGCGCCGCTACAAGAAGGGCGACGAGATCGAAGCGATGGTGCTTGCGATTGATACCGAGCGCGAGCGCATCTCTCTTGGCGTCAAGCAAATGTCCGGCGACCCGTTTACCAACTTCGCTGCCGGCCATGAGAAGGGTGCGATGGTGGAAGGCACCGTCAAGTCGGTCGATGCGAAAGGTGCGGTGATCGATCTGGGAAGTGATGTCGAAGGCTTCCTTCGCGCCTCCGAAATTTCGGCCGATCGCGTCGAAGACGCTCGCAATCATTTGAAGGAAGGCGATGCCGTCAACGCGATGATCATCAATATTGACCGCAAGAATCGCAATATCAACTTGTCGGTCAAGGCGAAGGACAGCGTGGAAACCGCTGCAACGATGGAGCGGATGCAGTCAGAGGCGCAAACGGGAACAACGAATCTCGGCGCGCTGCTAAAGGCAAAGCTCGATAACAAATAAATTCAGGGAAGCCGGTGCTGCGCACCGGCTACGGCCTCCGTGAAAACAATGACTAAATCGGAGCTGATTGCGCGCCTCGCGGAGCGCAATCCCCGTTTGGTCGCGCGCGATGCAGACGAAGCAGTTAATACGATGCTCGATACGATGACCGAAGCCCTATCAACCGGTCAGCGCATAGAGATTCGCGGCTTCGGCAGCTTCGCGCTCAACTACCGGCCGCCCCGCGTTGGCCGCAATCCAAAATCCGGTGATCGCGTGCAAGTGCCGGCGAAGCACGTCCCGCACTTCAAGGCGGGCAAAGAATTGCGAGAGCGCGTCGATGGGCATGAGACGACAGGTTCGGCTGTCAATGGGGAACTGGACGAGTAGGCTTTACTTTTCGCACAAGGGCCGCAATCGCTTGCGGCTTTTTTTATGGTCCGCCCTACAATGAAGTTCTTGTAAACAGACGAGGGGCTCGCCGCATGAAGCTCGTCGCGTGGTTGCTCAAACTGGGATTTTTCTTGCTGGTGTTGTGGTTCGCATTGAAGAACACGACTCCGGTGCCAGTGCGCTTTAACTCGGAGCTTGTTTGGGAGCATGTGCCGTTGATCGTGGTAATGCTCGTCTGCGTCGCAATTGGTGCGCTGCTTGGTGCCTTGGCGTTATCGCTTCCGATTTACAAGATGCGGCGCGAAGTCGCCCAGCTCAGACGATTAAGCCCACTGCAGTCGAGCTCCGAGTCGTCGGCCGAGCGCATGGCGAATGCAGCACGTCAATCGGGCGCGGTCGCTGAACTGGGAACTGGCGAACGGACCTGACGGCCGCGAACGCAGTCCTCATGGAGATTGAATTTTGGCATCTGCTGGCACTTCCCTTTCTGTTTGTCGCCGGCTGGCTCGCCCGCGGATTTGAGTCACGCGTCAACGAAACGGATAACGCCGCCCTGCCGCGCTCGTACTTCCGCGGCCTGAATCACCTGCTAAATGACCAGCCGGACAAGGCCATCGACGCATTCATCGAGGTCGTCAAACTGGATCCGGAAACGATCGAGCTGCATCAGGCGCTAGGCAATCTTTTTCGGCGCCGGGGCGAGTTCGATCGAGCAGTCCGTATTCACACGCACTTGCTCAACCGCGCCGACCTTCCAGCGCGCCAGCGATCACAAGCACTAGAGGAACTCGGCCAGGACTATTCGAAAGCAGGTTTGCTTGACCGTGCCGAAGATGCATTCGTGCAGCTCCTTGAAGACCGTCACCATCGCTTCGACGCGTTGCGCGCATTGGTACGCATTTATCAAACCGAGCGCGAGTGGTTGAAGGCAGTCGAGTGCGCCCGCAAACTGGAAGGCGAGGCCGGAGAGTCGCATCACATCGCTATCTCGCATTACTACTGCGAGCTTGCGACGGACGCGTTGGCCCGCAACGCGTTGGAGAACGCGCAACAGGCGATCGATCAGGCGCTGGTTGCGAACCGCAAATCGGTTCGAGCTTTGATACTGGCAGGTGACGTCGCTGCCAAAGGCGGGCAGCCGCAAGAGGCGTTACGCCAATGGCGCCGTGTCGAAGAGGCCGCCCCAGAATACGTGCCGTTGATAGCAGCTCGCGTCGCCGACGCCCTGGCCGCCGACGGCCGCGAGGATGAGGCGCTTGAGTGGCTCCAGCGCGCGCTGCTCGAAGCGCCGTCGATTGATCTGCTCGATGTCGTCGCGCATCGAGCGACCGCGTGGCGCGGCCCAGCCGTTGCCGAGCAGCTCATTGCCAGCGAAACGCAGCGGCATCCGTCGCTGCTTGGCTTCGAACGGCTGCTCGAAGCACGAATGGCGAGCAATCAAAATAACGGTAAGGACGACGGTGAGCTCCGATTGCTCAGTTCACTGCTGAGTAGCCACACCCAGAAGCTGGCTCGCTATCGCTGCAGCAAGTGCGGCTTTCGAGCACGCGAGTTTCATTGGAACTGCCCAGGCTGCACGAGCTGGGATAGCTATCCGCCACGACGAGTTGAGGAACTGGACGTGGCGTGACTGCGGCCAGCAGAACTGCGTTTCGCACTATCGAGCAAACGATCGGCAACACGCCGCTGGTGGGTTTGCAGCGTATCGGCGCCGCGGAAAACCGCCAACGCAACAACATCATCTTTGGCAAACTGGAAGGCAACAATCCGGGCGGGTCAGTGAAAGACAGGCCCGCGTGGTCGATGATCGTGCGCGCCGAAGAGCGGGGCCTGATTCGTCCGGGCGATCGCCTGATCGAGGCGACCAGTGGCAATACCGGTATCGCGCTTGCGATGATTGCCGCAATGAAGGGCTATCGTATGACGTTGATCATGCCGGATAACCTCAGTTTCGAGCGGCGCTCAAGCATGCGCGCTTATGGCGCGGAGCTGCTTCTGACACCTGCAGCGCCCGGCTCGAACGGCGGTGGCATGGAATACGCGCGCGATCTAGCGCTACAGATGCAGGTGCGTGGCGAAGGCGTCGTGCTCGATCAGTTTGCGAACACGGATAACCCGCGCGTGCACTACGAAACGACCGGCCCCGAAGTCTGGCGCGATACCGATGGCCGCATCACGCACTTCGTGAGTGCGATGGGAACGACCGGAACCGTCATGGGAGTTTCGCGCTATCTGAAAGAAAAGAATCCCGCGGTTCGAATCATCGGTGCGCAGCCAGCGGAAGGTTCGCAAATCCCGGGCATTCGAAAATGGCCCGAGCCCTACCTCCCGAAGATTTACGACGCTTCGCGTGTCGACCGTATCGAAGCGGTGACGCAAGCAGAAGCCGAGACGTTCGCGTGCCGGCTGGCCGCCGAAGAAGGAATTTTTGGTGGCATCTCGGCAGGTGGGGCCTGCGCGGTTGCACTCCGCGTGTCGGCCGAGGTCGCCGACGCAACCATCGTGTTCATTGTGTGCGATCGCGGCGACAGATATCTATCGACCGGAGTTTTTCCTGGGTGACGTCATTCAACAGTGACAGGCACTTTGCCGATCTTTGCCTGCCACTCGCGCGGGCCAGTCCGGTGCACTGAGGTGCCATCTGCGCTGACGGCGACCGTCACCGGCATGTCGCGTACATCGAACTCATAAATCGCCTCCATCCCGAGGTCGGCGAAGGCGACAATCTTCGCGTTTTTAATCGCTTTCGCCACAAGATAGGCAGCGCCACCCACGGCCATCAGGTAGGCGCTCTTGTGTTTGCGTATTGCATCGATCGCGACCTGACCACGTTCGGCCTTTCCGATCATTGCGATCAGTCCCGTCTGCGCAAGCATCATGTCGGTGAATTTATCCATTCGCGTTGAGGTCGTCGGCCCAGCGGGACCGACTACTTCGTTGCGCACGGGATCGACGGGTCCGACGTAATAAATCACACGATTCGTGAAGTCGACCGGCAGCCCTTCCTTCTTTGCAAGCATGTCGGCAATGCGCTTGTGGGCCGCATCTCGTCCCGTCAACATGCGTCCGCTCAGCAGCAGAGTCTGGCCGGGCGTCCACGATGCGACCTCTTCTTTTGTAAGCGTGTCCAGGTTAACTCGGGTACTGCGGTTGTAATCCGGCTGCCAATGCACATCCGGCCACAGATCGAGCGACGGTGGCTCGATATAAGCGGGTCCGGAACCATCTAGCTCAAAGTGTGCGTGACGCGTCGCTGCGCAGTTCGGAATCATCGCGACCGGTTTGCCGACAGCGTGCGTCGGATACATTTTGACTTTGACGTCTAGCACGGTTGTGAGGCCACCGAGGCCCTGCGCGCCGATGCCTAGCGCGTTGACCTTATCGAACAGCTCGATCCGCAGCTTTTCGACTTCGCTGCGCGCTCCGCGCTGTTTGAGATCAAACATATCGAGGTCTTCCATCAATGCTTCTTTGGCTAGCAGCATCGCCTTTTCGGCGGTACCGCCGATACCGATGCCTAGCATTCCGGGTGGGCACCACCCCGCGCCCATCGTCGGTACGGTTTGCAGCACCCAGTCGACGATCGAATCGCTCGGATTGAGCATCACGAACTTGCTCTTGTTCTCAGACCCGCCGCCCTTCGCTGCAACCATCACGTCGACCTTGTCGCCGGGCACGATCTGCACGTTGATCACAGCTGGTGTGTTATCGCCGGTGTTCTTGCGACCGAACTCCGGCGGGGCAACGATCGACGCGCGCAGCAGGTTGTCCGGATTCCTATACGCGCGACGTACTCCCTCGTTAACCGCATCCTCGAGCGAGCGGGTAAAGCCATCCCA
>DATEOP010000094.1:0-2142 GCA_035274065.1 Burkholderiaceae bacterium | reverse complement strand
GCGCTTAGCATCACGCCCTGGCAACAATCAGGCGCGCTCAAAATGAATGAATCTGACAACCGTTTCGCCCGGACGCTTCATCACGCAAGCAAGTCGGCCGAAGTAGGACGAGCGTTCTCACCACCCATCGTCAACACATCGGTTTACCGACTGGAAGCGGATCCGAGCGGGACGTATCAGTACGCGCGCTGGGCGAATCCGACATGGATTGCACTTGAGGAGGCGCTGGCCATCCTTGAAGATGCCGAGACGGTCACATTTCCGTCCGGTATGGCTGCAATCGCCGCGGTGCTTTACAGCTCGTTGAAATCCGGCGATCGCCTGTTGCTGCCGTCGGACGGCTATTACACGGTGCGGGTATTTGCTGAAAAGTATTTGCGACCGGTTGGCATCGTCGTTGACCATTGCCCGACAGCGGAGGCTGCAACCCACTCGCTTTCCGGATATCGCGTGGTCTGGATCGAAACGCCGTCGAACCCCGGGCTTGACCTCGTCGATATCGCCGCCGTCGCTCGTAACGCGAAGAATGCTGGTGCGTTGCTGGCAGTTGATAACACGACGATGACGCCACTTGGTCAGCGCCCGCTTGATTTAGGCGTCGATATGGTCGTGTCCGCGGACACCAAAGCGTTAAATGGCCACTCCGACGTGCTGTTCGGCCACGTCAGTTCGCGCAACGCAGAGCTAATTAGCGCGGTGCGCGATTGGCGCAAGATTACCGGCGCGGTGCCCGGTCCGCATGAAGCGTGGCTCGTGCATCGCGGCCTTGAAACACTTGAAGTCAGGTACTCGCGCATGTGTGCCAACGCGCTGGCACTGGCCGAGCGTTTGATGCGCCATCCGAAGGTGGCCGCTCTGCGCTATCCCGGGCTTGCATCCCACCCCGCGCATCATCTGGTACGAACGCAGATGACCAGCGGCGGCAGTTTGATCGCGTTAACGCTCGCCGACAAAGCCGCAGCCGAGCGTTTTATCGAGGCCTGCATCTTGATGCGTGCGTCAACGAGCTTCGGCGGAGTTCACACCTGCGCCGAACGGCGCGCGCGCTGGGGCGATGCGGTTGCCGACGGATTTATTCGGTTGTCGGTCGGATGTGAACCGACCGATGTGCTGCTACAGGAGGTAGAGCGCGCGTTGGGTTCTGTGTAGTTCTGCGCGGCGACCGCGTATTGACCAGCCGGATCAGAATCGCACGCTTGCAGCGACACCGGCGAAGTTTGCATCGGCCGGATCGACTCGCACCTCTGTGCCGTTGACCAATTGATAACGTAACGTGGTGTTAAAGGTGCGACCCACTCGCGCGTCGACCGCGAACGTGCCGACCTTCCAGCGCAGACCCCAAGCAGCCTGCCACGAGCTTTGGCGAACGATCGAGGGTTGTTCGTCGGTGTCGGCATCGCGCACGCGCCATCGGCCGCCATCAGGCGCGATGATCAACTGCGACTGCAGCTGCGGCGTCCATTGCCACTGCCATGAGGATTCGGGAAACCCTATTCGCAGCTGATGCGCCGGCGCTGGCTGCCAGATAAATTCGAAACCCGGATACAAACGAAACCGCCCGAAGCGATCGTCAACACGCAGAGCGAGCCACCACGAATCGCCGACGCGCTGCTCGATCGCGCCGGCTGCGCGCACGTCGTCGCCGTCAAGATCCAGGTACTTGAGCGCATTCGACGAGACCGCGACCCCCAGTGCCAGCCGGTACCGGCGCTGGTCGGTGTCATTGCGAAAGCCGAGCCCCAGCCGATGAAGGTCGCCGTTAGCAGCGGCTTTGACGCCGTTGATGCTCGGCAGATCGAGCACCCGATATTCATGCCCGGCGCCGACGTGCAATGCGTCATCGATCCGACGCTGCACCGAAAAAGCCGTTTGCGTCGGTTGATACTGCTGATCAAACAGAGTCTGTGACGCGCTTCGAGCGTAGGAACCTTCTACCCACCACAGATGATCTGGATCAGTCTCAGGCGGCGTCAGCGCCAACAGACCTGTGAAGCCAGCAGCGAAGAGCAACATCACGCAAATCGAACCAGCGCAGTCGCCGCGTTCGTATCGTCGATCAACGACTGATCGAACGCGATATCGCCTTCGACGTCGGGTTGACCAATCGCACGCAGTTGCGCGAAATCGTATGCGCGCGCGTCC
>DATEOP010000093.1:0-11333 GCA_035274065.1 Burkholderiaceae bacterium | reverse complement strand
AAGGCAGGCGTTATTCGCTTCAAGCAGATCGGGCCGATTACCGAAGACGTTTGGCGCACCAAGATGCTGCCGCTGTTGCAACGGCTGCGGCAATCCTGAGAATGTGGCGAGTTGCTCTAGCGTCCGTTCTGCTGGCGCTGGCGGCAGCTAGCGCCAGCGCGGCCAAACCCGCAGTTGCGCTTGACGCCACCGGTGAGCGTCGCGCAGCAGCGCTCGCCGAGCAATTGCGGTGTCTGGTGTGCCAAAACCAGTCGATCGCCGAGTCAAACGCCGAGCTTGCGGTGGATCTGCGACGCGAAATCAGCAAGCAGATCCGCGCGGGCCGCAGCGATCAGGACATCATGGACTTCATGGTCGCGCGCTATGGCGACTTTGTCCTTTACCGACCACCGGTCAAGCCGCATACGTGGCTGTTGTGGTTCGGTCCCGCGTTGCTCGCAGTGGCCGCGTTGATGGCGTTTGTCCGAGCACTGCGCAATCGTCGGCGGCGTGGCGTTGAGCGCCCGCTGACCGCAGCCGAGCACGCCGAGGCCGAGCGTTTGCTGCGCGGAGCGACGAAGAGTCCGCAGTGACTACGTTCGTAATCATTGCGGCAGCGATGGTGGCCCTCGCGCTCGCCTGGGTACTCTGGCCCTTGCTGCGGCCGACAACCGCGCTCTCGGTCGAGCACACGGCGGCCAACGTTTCGATATTTAAAGATCAGTTCGCAGATCTCGACGCGGATCTGGTACGCGGGACACTATCAGCAGAGCAACACGCCGAGTCCAAATCCGAGCTCGAGCGGCGGCTGCTGGACGAAGCGCGAGGCGCGGAGTCGGCGCGCATGGAGCGGCGCCCGCATCGGTGGCCTGCAGTTGTCGTGGTGCTGATCGTGCCAATTGCGGCGGCTGCGCTGTATTGGAAAATTGGCGCGCCCGATGCGCTATCGCCTCAAGCTGCTGTTGCGCAGGACGCGAATCAGCCCACACGAGAACAGATCGACGCGATGATCGCGCAGGTCAAGCAGCGCCTGGAAAAGGAACCGCAAAACGTCGAAGGCTGGACCATTCTCGCGCGCACCCATTACGCACTCGGTGATTTTCGCGAGGCTGCAGCAGCGTATGCGACGCTCGCCACGCTGGTGCCATATGACGCCGATCTGCTCGCGGATTACGCCGATGCGCTGGCGATGAGCCAGGGAAAAAGCTTTGCCGGCAAGCCGATGGAGCTCGTGCAACTTGCACTGAAAATCGATCCAACGCAGTGGAAAGCGCTCGCGATGGCAGGCTCGGAATCCTTCGAGCGAAAGGACTACAAGGCCGCTGCCGACTACTGGCAGCGCCTGCAGGATTCTGCGCCGCCCGATTCACCGATTCGTGAGCGGGTTCAGGCCAGCATCAACGAAGCGCGGTCCCTCGCTGGTATGCCGCCCGTAGCCCAGGCTCCGAAGAGTCCGGCAGCGACAAGTATCGATGAAGGGCGCAGCGTCAGCGGCACGGTCACGCTCAGTCCTGCACTCGCGGCGAAGGTCAAACCTGACGACTCGGTGTTCGTGTTTGCGCGACCCACCGACGGATCACGCATGCCGGTCGCGGTGGTGCGCGCACGCGTGAGCGAACTGCCGTTGCGATTCACGCTCGACGATTCGCGCTCGATGGCACCGACCTCGAAGATCTCCGGCTTGACCGAAGTCATCGTCAATGCGCGCGTGTCCCGCTCGGGTAACGCGATCCCTTCCAGTGGCGATCTCGAAGGTGCCACTGAGAAAGTGAAAGTTGGCACGCAAGGCATGTCGCTCGTCATCGATCGCACGATTCCGTAGACTGAAGCGTCGCTGTGGCTGCTTCAGCCGTTGTCTCGAGCATTCAAGGCTTATGGCGTTCGTTGGTACGCTGCACGCGGCGCTCGCTGGGCTTGCCAATCCCACCGCTGACCGAAGACCGCCGCGTTCTCGAGCAGGTAATTCTGCCGAACTATGCAAGCCGGCCCAACGTTTCGCGCATCCTGTTTGTCGGCTGCGCGGCGTACACGCAGCCATATGGACGGTTCTTCGACAATCGCGAGTACTGGACCATCGATCCGGTCGAGAGACGCCGCCGCTACGGCAGCGACCGGCATATTGTCGACACATTGCAGAACCTCGGCCGCCATGTCGCGCCGGGATACTTTGATCTGATCGTATGCAACGGCGTGTTGGGATGGGGCTTGAACACACCCGCGGACGCCGATGCAGCGCTAACAGCTTGCTTCACGCATTTGCGAGCGGGAGGCGAACTGCTACTCGGCTGGAACGACATCGCGCCGCGCAACCGCGTAGTGCCTGAGAACATCCCCGCTGTAATGCGATTTGATACCAGTGTGTTTGAACCAGCGGGGGTAGGGCGATGGGCATTGGAGGCACCGAACCGTCACGTGTTCAACTTCTATCGAAAGCCGAAGCGTGCCGAATAAATTGCTTTAGGAAATGTTGGCAACTACCTGATTGTTTTAGCGTTTCTAATTCTCCGCGTTGCCTGCGGCGCGAGCAGGACTGACGTTTGCCTGCGGCGTCGCAGTCCACTCGAAAGGTGACTATGGCCGCTCGCGCGTTGCAATCAGTGACGATCACCTTCGGGCTCGTCACCATCCCGGTAAAAATGTACGCGGCGACGAATCCGCGCGCCGGTGTTTCGTTCACGATGCTCGATCCGAAGGGCGGACGCGTCAAACAGCAGTACGTCTCGGCTGAGTCGGGTGAAGTTGTTCCTCGTAACGAGATGATCAAGGGCTACGAGTTCGAGAAGGATCGCTTTGTCACTTTCACGAAGGAAGAGTTGAAAGCGCTCGAACAGGCGTCGACCGGAGCCGTCGAAATCACCGAATTCGTGCCGGCTTCGTCGATCGACCCGGTCTATTACGAGAAGGCGTATTACCTCGGTCCTGACAAAGGCGGCGCCAAGCCGTATCGCTTGCTGGCGAATGCAATGCGCGACTCGGAGCGCTCTGCGATTGGCCGCTGGGCAGCGCGCGGTAAACAATATCTGGTCAACATCCGCGTAGTCGAGCACCGCCTGATCCTGCAGGAGTTGCTATACGCGGACGAGGTGCGTTCGATCGACGAAGTGGAGGTACCTGATGCAAGCGTAAATCCTAAGGAACTCACGCTCGCTAAACAGTTGATCGACAGCATCACCTCGAAGGGATTTGATCCGACGCAATACAAGGACGACGTGCAGGAGCGCATCGAGGCTCAGATCCAGAAGAAGGTTGAGGGCGAGGAAATCACTGTTCCGGAGGGTGCCGCGGCACCTGCAGGCGCCAAGGTCATCGACATCATGGAGGCGCTGCGCGCAAGCCTGAACCGAAGAAGCGGCAACGGCACCGCGGCCAGCGCATCTGCTGCGAAAGGCGCGTCCCCGCGCAAGAGTGCAAAGCAAGCGGACGCCAAGAAAGTCGCGAAGAAGTCGGCAAAGAAGTCCACCGGGCGCGCGGTGCGCAAAGCCGCGTAAGCTGGGTCAGCTTTACGAGAGTAATTTGCCGGCCCTGTGATGGCGCATGCGGACGCCGCGTTCAACACTGAGGAGTGTCTATGGCAACCAAATCATCTTCTGCCAATCCCATTGCAACTTTCTACGAAGCGCAGACGGCAGCGACTGCCGAGATTGTGCAGGCTGCTTTGGACGGAATGCAGCGACTGCAGAAGCTCACGTTGGAAGCCATGCGCGCCGGTGCGGGCGGCCAATTTTCACTTGCCCAATCGATGGCGACGATGCGCGATGGCGGCAATCTCGGCCGCTCGATTTCGGACGCCGCAGCGCCTGCCGCCGAGCAGGGCACGCGGTATCAGCGCGAGATGGTGCAGGCGATTGCAGAGATGAACAACAACGTTCTGCGCGCGAGCTATTCAATGATGGAGCGTATGCGCGACGCGTTTGAGACCGTAACGCAAGGGGCAATACCGATGGGTTCGCCAATGCCTGGGTTGTCGATGACGCCCAACGAAAGCGTAACCGCCCCGATGGCCATGGTTGACTCCGCCATGCGGCAATGGCACACAGCGGTGCAACAGATGATGGAAACGCCGGCTGCCGCAATGACAGTCGCTCCTCCTGAACAAGACCGCCCGCGCGCTTCGAGCGGCTCAACGGCACGTAAGTCGAAGCGCGCGGCCAAGCGCAAGTCTCGCGCTGCTCGCTAAGCATTTGGTACTGAGCCACCGCGCTGCATGCGCAGCCATGCGCTGACAGCGCCGTGACTTTCGCGATCTGGGCGTTGATCGCCGGCGTCATCTTCACGGTGATGGCGCTGTCAGGCACGCTGCTGAAGCGGCTGCCGCTCAGTACGTCGATGCTTTATCTGCTGGCTGGCTTTGTACTGGGGCCCGCAGGTTTCGCGCTGCTCAATTTCTCTCCGATCACCGACCATCGCGTTCTGGAGATTATTGCCGAAGCAGCTCTGCTAGTTTCGCTATTTGCGGTCGGCTTGAAGTTGACGCTGCCATTGTCTGACACCCGCTGGCGCGCTGCTCTGCGACTCGCGATGGTTTCAATGCTGATCACCGTCGCGCTTCTGTCTGCTGTCGGTGTGGTGCTGTTCAATCTTCCGCTTGGCGCAGCAGTTTTGCTCGCAGCGATGCTGGCTCCGACCGACCCTGTGCTTGCATCCGACGTGCAACTGGAAAATCCCAACGACCGGGATTCGGTTCGGTTTGCCTTGACGGCCGAGGGCGGCTTGAACGACGGCGCCGCGTTTCCGTTCGTGATGCTTGGCTTAGCGCTGCTGGGTCTGCGCGACACCGAACCAAGTATCTGGCGCTGGCTCACGCTCGATCTGGTCTGGCCTGTCGTCGGGGGTCTCGCGATTGGAGCGGTGTGCGGATACGCAATCGGCAAGCTCGTTGTTTATTTGAGAACGAGGCACCAGGAGGCGGTTGGACTTGACGAGTTTTTGATGCTGGGCTTGATCGGCGTGGCCTACGGCGCCTCGCAGCTCGCGGCGACGTATGGCTTCCTCGCCGTTTTCGCGGCCGGTCTGGCATTGCAGCGCTCGCAGCGCAAGCCCGCTGACACGAAGTCCGAGGCGACCGACAAGAAAATCGAAAAGGCGTTGGCTGGAGGTGGCAAGGAAGAGGTCGCGACGGATCCGCAGCTTGCCGGTGCTTACATGACGCAGGCGGTGCGAGGCTTTAACGAGCAGCTCGAGCGCATTGTGGAAGTCGCGATTGTCGTCATCGTCGGCGCCATGCTGACGCTGATCGTGTTACCGCAATACGCGATTGTCTATCTGATATTGCTGTTCTTCATTGTGCGTCCGTTTTCTGTATGGCTTGGCCTTGCCGGCCTTCGGATGCCGGGCGATCAGAAACTGCTGATCGCCTGGTTTGGCATCCGCGGTATCGGTTCGATCTACTACTTGCTGTATGCAATCGGTCAGGGGCTGGTACAGGCGCCCCTCACACAGCTGATGCTATCGATCGTGCTGACGGCCGTAGCGGTGTCGATTGTCGTGCATGGAATTTCGGTCACGCCGCTGATGAAGCTTTACAGCGCTCGTCGAAACTCCGGAAAAGGCCGACCTACCCGGGAGTGACTCACTGTGCCTGGGACCCCCACAGCTGCTTCAGCCGTGCATCGCGTCCACAATTGGCGCGATAGAACTTGTATCGCACTGGATTCTTGGTGTGATAGTCCTGGTGATAATCCTCAGCGGGATAAAACCGGGTTGCGTCAACGATCTCGGTAACGATTGGCTCGCGAAACGGCTTGTTGTTACTCAGCGCTTTCTTAGAGGCTTCCGCCAGCGCGCGCTGCTGTCCGTCATGCGTGAAGATTGCCGTACGGTATTGACTTCCGGAATCGCAGAATTGACGGTCTTTCGTCGTTGGGTCCACTGTGCGCCAGTAGTACTCGAGCAGTTTCGAGTAGGTCACCTTGCTCGGGTCGAAAACCACTTCCACCGCTTCTGCGTGTCCAGTACCACCGGCAGAGACACTGTCGTACGTGGGATTAGCGGTTTTGCCTCCGATGTAACCAGACGTCGTCGAGATAACACCGTCCACTTTGTCAAAGTCCGCTTCGGTGCACCAGAAACATCCGCCGGCGAATGTCGCAACTGAGGTCCCGGGCGCACGAGCTGCCGCAGATGGCATCTCTTGCTTAGTCTGCGCAAACACTCCCGCCGCAGAGATGCCGATAACAAGCAAAGCGGCGGCGCTAGCAATAAAGACTCGGCGCGTCATGCTGCCGCCGGCACAAATTTAAGCGCCACACCGTTATTGCAGTAGCGCTTGCCCGTCGGCGCAGGACCATCGTCAAACACGTGACCCTGGTGACCTTCGCACCGAGCGCAGTGATACTCGACGCGCGGAAACACCAATAGGAAATCAGTCTTGGTGCCTAGAGCATCCGGCAAGGGCTGATAAAAACTGGGCCAGCCGGTCCCGCTCTCATACTTCGTTGCGCTTGAGAATAATGGAAGCTCACACCCGGCGCACCGATACTCGCCTTTACGCTTCTCGCGATTCAACGCACTCGAGCCGGGCGGCTCGGTACCCTCATGGCGCAGGACGCGGTACTGCTCCGCGGTCAGCCGCGCTTTCCACTCGGCGTCCGACAAATTCACCTTTGCAACGCCACCGGTGCTCGTGCCGCCTTTGGTATCGGCCTCCGTCGTGCGCGCCGCGCCCCCCAGACCAAGAGCAGCCAGCGTCCCAAGCAATGAACGTCGGGTCATCATTGTCATCCCTCTATTGAAGTCATCGTTTCGCCACTGAAACTAAGCCCCCATTGGTCGCCGCGCAATCGAGGTTCTTACACTCCATCTGCTATTGCACTTGGACTTGCACACCATTCTGATCGTTCACGATTGCAAGCTGCTGGCCCGACGTCGGCCGCAGGGTTTTCCCCTGAAATCCAACGACAGGGCGGTTGCAGACGTAGTGGGTTCTCGTTGCTTGAATGGGGAGTTCAAATGCTTGTCCGTCCAGCGTGTACTCGACGCCTGCGTCAGTTCGATTAGCTACCTTGAATTGAACCATTTGCGACTTTGGCTTGCCGAATAACTGAACTGCGTAGTAGTAGTCGGTTCGCGGGCTATGGGAAATTGCAACGGCGCTCTCCGTAACGTTCGAATCCAACATGTTCTTGCGGTGACCGGGTGACTTTTGCCACCCTTCAACGATGCGCCGCGCGAGCTCGGCCGTATCGGTACCTTGAGAGCTAAAAACATAAGCGATGTTCTCGGCAACAACGCAATACTCGTAGCCGAAGCGCGTTGCGCGGTCGGCGGGTTCAGTGCCGTCGGCCGAATGGCTAAACTTTCCAGTACGTGCCATGAAGTCGGCAAAATAACGCGCCGCGCTGGCAAGCTGCGGCGCTGGGCCCGTTGGCTGCAAATTTTCCTGGCGGCGAAACGTGTTTGTTAGTTCGACGACACGTCTCGCTGCGTCGGCTATGTCGGCCTGGGCAGGGGTGCGTTGCTGGCTTTGTGTTGCGGGGCGCGACTTCGGCGCAAGAGGTGTAGCGTCATGCTGCTGACTTCCCTGGGCTTGCGCTGGCTCGACGAATGCGTGCGCGAGGGCCGCGCAAAACGCAGTTGCAATGCAAATCGACCTACTTGGCACTGGCCGCTGTCACGCGCCAGATCACGTTGCCAACGTCGTCGGCTACCAACAGCGCACCGCGCCGATCGATTGCGACGCCGACTGGGCGTCCGTACGCATTGCCGTCAGCGTTGACGAATCCGGTCAGCACATCCACGGGCACGCCCGAGGGACGTCCCGAAGCAAACGGAACGAACACGACGCTATAGCCGGAGCGCGGCTTGCGATTCCACGATCCGTGCTGGCCGACGAACATACCGCTGGCAAATTGCGCGGGCAGGGTGTTGCCTTCACTCGATGTCAGTCCCAGCGCCGCAACGTGTGAACCGAGCGCATAGTCCGGCGCGATAGCTTTCGCGACTTGGTCCGGGCGTTTGGGTTCGACTCTCTCATCCACATGCTGGCCGTAATAGCTCCAAGGCCATCCGTAAAAACCGCCGTCGCGAACGGAGGTTAGAAAATCGGGCACGAGGTTGTGACCGAGATCATCTCGCTCATTGACGACCGTCCACAAGGCTCCTGTCGTGGGCTCCCACGCCATCCCGTTGGGGTTGCGCAGGCCTGACGCATACATACGGCGGCTGCCTGACGCGAGGTCGACTTCCCAGATCGCTGCGCGTCCTTCTTCCATTGACAAGCCGTTTTCCGCGGCGTTGCTATTCGATCCGACCGTGGCATATAGCTTCGTTCCGTCACGACTCGCAATGATGTTTTTGGTCCAGTGATGATTGAAAGGGCCGGCCGGAAGATCGACGACCTTCGTTCCAGAGGCGTTGATCTGCGTCTCGCCCTCCTTGTACGGGAAGCGCATCACCGCGTCTGTGTTCGCTACATACAGCTGGTCGCCGACGAGCGTCATACCGAACGGTGAATTCAGTTTCGTTAAAAATGCACTACGAACTTCGGCGACGCCGTCACCGTCTGCGTCACGGAGCAGTGTGATGCGATTCGCGCTGGGAACGCCGGCCCCCGCCCGCGCTTGCACCTTGCCCATGATCCAGAAGTACAGACCCGAATGCTCCGGACGCTCCGGCGCATTGGACTCTGCGACAAGCACGTCACCGTTGGGAAGCACGTAGACCCAGCGTGGGTGATCGAGTCCGCTCGCAAAGGCACTGACGCGCGTGCCGGGTGCGGTGGTCGGGACGACATTGGCCGGCCACCCAACAGCAGGAGCGATGTGTACTGTGGTTATTAGCGGCTTATCCGGCGGCGGTAGCTGAGGAGTTGGTCCCACACCGACGCTGGCTGGCACCGTCGCGGGCTCGGCGCACGCAGATACGACTACCGCGATCGCGAGCATCAATGAGAGTCGCGCCAGTTTCATCAAGAGATTGAGAGTCGTTTCGGTTGCTTTTACAGCATTTCACATGCCTGCTCGCGCTGTGGATACACTTGGTGCGGTAACAACACCAAGCCGAGGGGACCCACGTATGACTGTAACGCGACACGACCAAAGCGCCATTCTTTCGCAAGCCGTTGACTACGGGAACACCGTTTATCTGGCCGGGATTGTGGCGAAAGACTTGAACAAGGACGTGAAGGGTCAGACGAAGGAGATCCTCGACGAGGTGGACCGACTTCTTGCCAAGTGTGGCTCGAACAAATCGCTCGTCCTCCAGTGTCACATCTGGGTGACTGATATCCGCAACCGCGTGCCGATGAATGAGGTGTGGACCGAGTGGGTCGATAAAACAAATCTGCCGGCGCGCGCTTGCGTCGAAGCGAAGCTCGCCGATCCGAAGGCACTGGTCGAGATCATGGTGATCGCTGCGAAGTAGAAATTCGATCACGGCACAGCGACGGCGCTTAATCGAAGTTCAACCCGCTGACGAAAGCCTTATAGGTATGTTCAGGGAGAGCGGGCCGAATTCTTCCTGCCGGTGTCTTAATCCGAATCTTGCGACTGTTGCCTAGCTCATCGTTCGACAGCCAACGCTTTAAAAGCGCGGCTCGATTCAGACGTTAATCGCAATGGGGCACAACTCCGACTTGCTCAGCTCAGCACGATCCGTGATCGGCGGGCTGCTATGTCTTCTGTCAATGTCGTCCAGCGTCTCGGCCCAGAGCTGCGGCGCACATCCGATTGCAGTTCAAATTCTGGGCTCTGGTGGGCCCATGATTAACCGGGATCGCGCGTCAACCAGTTATCTCCTCTGGATCGACGCCCACGCAAAGATTCTTATCGACACGGGTGGTGGCGCTTTTCTGCGTTTCGGCCAGGCTCAAGCAAAGCTGAACGATCTGTCGTTAGTCGCCATAAGCCATTTTCATCCAGACCATGTCTCGGACCTGCCAGCGCTTCTTTGGTTAAGCAATTTCACTCGTAAGGATTCCATACCCATTGTTGGTCCTTCCGGTAACGATCTCGTGCCAGGACTTCCTACGTTCCTCAGTCGCCTATTTGATGCAAACAATGGCGCATTTCAGGTGCTCGGTACCAGTTTGGGCAGTCCGCCGGTGGCCGGCGTCGGAGGAGGTGTTCGTCTCGATGTCAGCGTTGTGGATGTGACGAAAACAGAACCCTCGACGGTGTTCGATCAGCAGGGAGTCACCGTGACGGCATTAGGCATACCGCACGGCAATATTCCGACGTTGGCGTATCGCATACAAACTCGCGATGCGTTGATTGTGTTCAGTTCCGATCAGAATGGAACAAACCCACGGTTCGTCGATTTCGCGCGGGGCGCGCACATCTTGGTCATGCATCTCGCCGTTGCGGCAGGTACAACTAACCCTCTGCACGCTTCACCTGCGGTCGTCGGCCGCGTCGCCCAAGAGGCGGGGGTTGGCCGACTGATTGTCAGTCATATCGGTCAGTTCGATCTTGATGCCGCCATCATTGAACTGAAGAAGTTCTACACGGGCCCTCTGACGGTTGGCGCTGACCTGCAGTGCACGCCGGTGCCGTAGATGGGTGCGCTCTTGGGTCGAGTTCGTCTGACAGCGCAGTGGAGCGGACGACTACGGCGTTGGCTTTGTTCTGACACGTGGCCGCCTGCACGTAATTTCAAGCCGGTGCACGCATCGCGGTGACGGTGCTCTTCAAGGCCCCACCGATTACCGCTGCGATTTGCGACGTTAGGTAGCGCGCACCGAGCGCCGCATATTTCCGCTGATCCTCGAGCGGAATCGTCATCAAGCCCGCCGCCACCTTGGTGCGCGCGATTTTCGTTATCGCCGCATCGATGGCGGCGACGACGTCCGGATGTTTCTGATTGCCTTCGTGACCCATCGCGAACGACAAATCGTTCGGACCGATGAACAACACGTCGATGCCAGGCACGGCCAGGATCTCGTCGAGATTACCGAGCGCTTCCGGCGTCTCGATCATCAGCACGACGCCGATGCCTTCGTTGGACGCCTTTGCATGCGCAGGGCCGCCGAAGAAACCGTAGCCGGCCGCGCGAGGAGAAAACGCCGCGCCGCGATTGCCGATCGGCGGATACTTCGCAGCGGCTACGATGCGGCGCGCCTGCTCCGCGGTGTTCACCTGCGGAACCTGAATGCCGGAGGCGCCGATATCGAGAACACGCAAGATATTGGACTCGACCGTGCGCACGATCGGAATCATGTTGACGCAACGAGCGGCGCGTATCAAGTGCTCGGTGGTTTCGATACTGGCGGGGCCATGCTCGTTGTCGAGGATTACGAAGTCGAACCCCGCGTGCCCGCACATCTCGACGATCGCAGGACTCGCGAGACCGACGAACATGCCGAACAATGGTTTGCTGCCCTTTAGCAGCCCCGGCAACCGGGTATCGAGGGTGGTCAC
>DATEOP010000092.1:0-2914 GCA_035274065.1 Burkholderiaceae bacterium | reverse complement strand
GCGTGCTGGCATACGGCGCGGGAGTACGTGCTCGACCGCAAACAGTTCGGCCGTCCGCTGGCCGCGAACCAGCTGGTTCAGAAAAAGCTCGCTGACATGCAGACGGAAATCGCGCTGGGCCTACAAGGATGCTTGCGTCTTGGACGCATGAAAGACGAGGGCACGGCAGCAACAGAGATCACGTCGATCGTCAAGCGCAACTCTTGCGGCAAGGCGCTCGACATCGCCCGCACGGCGCGCGACATGCTGGGCGGCAACGGCATCAGCGACGAGTACGGCGTGGTGCGGCATATGGCAAATCTCGAGGTGGTCAATACCTACGAGGGCACGCACGATATTCACGCGCTGATCCTCGGACGTGCGCAAACGGGAATTCAGGCGTTCTCGTAGCTCTATTTACAGTCCCACTTTCGCGAGAAGTTCCAAGAGCCTCTCCTTGTGAGGCTTACTGGTCAACGGATAGGTCTCGAGCCAGCTACGCGTCGAAAACCCCTGCTGATACGCGCGTATCTCATCGGCTTCCCATTCAGCAGCTGAAATATTTCGGGCCGCCACCAGTGCGGCCGCCAGATAAACACGCGTTTCAATATTGTCGGGATTGCGCGCGAGCGCTTCGCGCAGGTTGATCAGCGCCTGTTCAATGTCGTTCTCGAACAGATAGGCACGTCCCAGCAATAGGTAGTACAGCGAACCACCGTCCGGGTTCAGGCGCAGCGCGGTGCGCAGCAATGGAATCGACTTCGCCGGCTGACCCACGTAGGTGTAAATGCCGCCCATGAAAGCGTAAGCGTCGGCGTACGAAGGATTTAGCGCGATGGCCTGTTGTAATGAGTTGATCGCCTGATCGTGACGCTGGCTTTGCACATGAACGAAGCCGAGCGCCCAATAAACATCGGGAATATCAGGATCGATCAGGCGCGCGGTTTCGGCAAGCTCCAACGCCCTCGTCAGCGTCGCGGATGATTCGGACGAACGTTGGTAGCGATAGTCCATCGCGTAAGTCATCGCCAGTCCCGCATAGGCGCGGGCAAACTTCGGATCAAGCTCGAGCGCCTTCGAATAGAGCTCGCGGGCCTGCTGATTTTCGCCGGTGCGGCGAACGAGGAACAAGGCCTGGGCGCGCAGGAATTGCTCGTACGCCTCCGGGCTGTTCGTATAGCGCTTCGCAAGGCGCTTTTGCTCGGCATCGCTGATCGTGCCGGGCAGGTGCTCTACCACACTGCGGCTGATTTCATTTTGAATCGCTAGCAGATCGCCGAACGGCCGCTCGATGCGCTGTGACCAGAGCTGCTCGTTGCTTCGCGAGTCGATCAACCGGATGTTTATCCGCAGGGTGTCGGCGGCGCGTTGAACGCTGCCCGACACGACGAAACGAGCGGCCCGCACTGTCTGGCTGTTGGGTTGATCTGCCGATGCGCTGATCACCCGCAATGAGGACAGGCTCGAAAGATCGGTCGCCAGGTCACTGCTGATGCCCCGCGCCAGATAACCTTCCTTCTCGTCTGTGCCGACCGTCTCGAATGGCAGCACGGTCACGGTCAGCAATCCCGTCTTGCGTCCGTCCTCAGCATCGAAGACATCAGCACTGGACGTCGGCACTAGCGGAGTCTGCGATCGTGTGAAGACATACGCAGCTGCCGCAATCAACAGGAGCACGGTGCCAGCTATCAAGCCGAACGAGCGACTCCAGCTCCGTATGCTCCGAGGCACCTGTTGAGCAACAGCGGGCGCATCGTCGCGCATCGGTCGTATGTCGTCGGGCTTGGCTACCGGCGCGATCAGTCGATAGCCGCGCTTCGGAATCGTCTCGATGAAAGACGGCGAACGCGGGTCGTCGCCGAGCGCCCGGCGCAATTTGATGACGCTCTGCGTAAGCGCTTCGTCGCCGACAATCACGCCGGGCCAAACGGCTTGCAACAGCTCTTCACGGCTCACGACACGATCCGAATGCTCGGCAAGCAGCATCAGCACTTCCATCGCCTTCGGTTCGATGCGTATCGTTTCGCCCGCTCGCTCGAGCTCGTTCGCCGCTCGGTCCACCGACCATTCGCCAATCCGAAGCCGCGGCAGGGCTAATGCGCCGGCGCTGGTCGAGTTAGACACTTGGCAAGCACCCGGACCTGAAGCACAACTCGTTGATTTTTCTACGTGCGTATTTCCATAGGAAAAGCGTAGGCATTTCGTCAGGCCTGCCGCGATGTCGATCCCAAAACTGTTGGCGTGTTGCTTCAACAGCGACGCTTCTGCAAATGCCCGCAAACAAGGAGATGCCCGTGAAAAAGTTTCTTGTAGCCATCAACACGATGTTGCTTTCGTCGCTGTGCCTGTTTTCGCCATTGGCGGGCGCACAGGCGCTTCAAATCAAACCGCTCGCAGAAAAGAAAGTGGCGGACTTGCCGGCAGGCCCTCTATTCTGGCGAATCGAGAACTTTACTGCGCTGGCTCAGGCGCAAGCTGCCGCGGGACCGCTATCGCTGGTGGCCGAGTCCGCCGGTAAGGTGTGGCTGTTTACGTTGGGCCCGCCTGGAGGAGTATCGGCGGCAGGAGCGGGGAAGGTCACCGAGTTCGGACCGATCCCTCGCGTGACCGCACCGCAGTATCTGCTTCGGATCAACGAGGCCAGCGGACCTCCAGGAAGCGTGACGTCAGTGCACACGCATCCGGGGTCCGAAGCGTTCTTCGTGCTGGCCGGCGAACAAAGTATCCGCAGCCCACACGGTGTAATGAAGGTTAAGGTCGGGCAGCCCGAAACGGGCCACGGTGCCGACATGCCTATGCAAGTTTCAAGCAGCGGCTCGACGGACCTTCTCTCGCTGGTGATGTTCGTGGTCGATGCGACTAAACCATTTTCATCGCCGGCGACCTTTCCATAAGCGATTCTGTCGACAGTTTGCGCAGCAAAGCAGGCGTCGCC
>DATEOP010000091.1:0-3380 GCA_035274065.1 Burkholderiaceae bacterium | reverse complement strand
ATGTACGTCATATTTACGCCGCGCCGCATCAGATGCGCGAACTGGCCAAGCCCAATCGATGCCGAGTCGCCGTCGCCAGACACACCCAGATAGAGCAAATCGCGATTGGCCAGGTTGGCACCGGTGAGCACCGATGGCATGCGACCGTGTACCGAGTTGAAACCATGCGAGGCGCCGAGAAAATAATCGGGCGTCTTGGAAGAACAACCGATGCCCGACAGTTTCGCTACGCGATGTGGCTCGATCGCCAGCTCCCAGCATGCCTGCACGATAGCCGCCGAGATCGCATCATGGCCGCAGCCTGCGCACAGCGTCGAGATCTTCCCTTCGTAATCACGCCGCGTGTAGCCGAGGCGATTGGCTGGCAGGGTAGGGTGCCGCAGTTTGGGTTTTGCGAGATAGGTCATTTATGGTGCTCCCTCGCGCTACGCGCGGTCCCTCCAAGAGGGACGGAGCGCTTTCTTCGGAGCGGCCGTGCGAAAGCGCTCATGCTGCCTTACCAGGCTTGATCGGCAATACGTTGGCGCCTTGGACCCGTGAGCCAATCGCTTGAACAATGAAGCGCGCTGTGATCGGTGTTCCGTCGTAGTGCAACACGGACACCATCCGTGCGGGATCAATCTGCAGTTCATTGACCAGCATTGACCGCAATTGAGCGTCGCGATTCTGCTCGACGACGAACACCGTTTCATGCTCGGCAATAAACTTCTTGACCGACGCGGGGAATGGAAACGCCCGTACGCGCAACCGGTTCAGGTGTACGCCCTCACGCTCCAGCTCACCGAGTGCTTCGGTCATCGACGGGCTGGTCGACCCGTAGTAAATGACCCCGTGCGAAGTCTTTTGCGCCGCCTTTTCATATACCGGCTGCGGCACGAGTTTCGCCGCGGTGGCGAATTTCTTCAGCAGCCGTTCCATGTTGTAGATGTAATCCGGACCGGCCTCCGAATAGCGGGCGTACGCATCCTTGGTTGTGCCACGCGTGAAGTAAGCGCCGCGTGTCGCGTGCGTACCCGGTAGCGTGCGGGACGGAATGCCGTCGCCGTCGCCGTCGAGGTAGCGCCCGAAATCAAGACCTGCCTCCAGCTCGGCTTCGGTCATCACCTTGCCGCGGTCGTAACGGCGCGAATCGTCCCACGCCAACGGCGCACACAGACGATGATTCATACCGATGTCAAGATCGGTCATCACGAAGATCGGAGTCTGCAGCCGCTCGGCGAGATCGAACGCAGCGGCCGAGAACTCGAAGCATTCATACGGGTCTTCGGGGAAGAGCAAGACGTGTTTCGTGTCGCCATGCGACGCATACGCGCACGCCAGCACATCCGACTGCTGCGTTCGAGTCGGCATACCCGTCGAGGGGCCACCGCGTTGCACATCAATGATCACCGCCGGGACCTCGGCAAAGTAGGCGAGCCCGATGAACTCACTCATCAGTGAAATGCCCGGACCCGACGTTGCCGTAAACGACCGGGCGCCATTCCAGCCGGCGCCGATCACGATGCCGATCGACGCGAGCTCGTCCTCGGCCTGCACGATCGCGAACTTGTTGGTGCCAGCGGCCTTGTCGACGCGATACTTGCTGCAGTACTTTTGAAATGCTTCGGCGAGCGACGACGATGGAGTGATCGGATACCACGCACACACCGTGGCACCGCCATATACACAGCCAAGAGCAGCCGCGGCGTTGCCCTCGATAAAGATGCGCTCACCGACGGCGTTGCGCCGCTCGACTCGCAGGTCGATCGCGTCCTCGAGCCGCTCGCGCGCATGGTGCAGGCCGGTCATGAACGCATCGAGGTTCGGCTTGATCAGGCGATCCTTGCCTTTGTACTGTTCGCCCAGCAACTGCGCGATGACTTCGGGTTCGATACCCAGGAGCTCAGTCAGCACTCCGACGTACATGATGTTCTTCAGCAGTTGGCGTTCTTTGGCGTCAACATACTTGCTGGCGGCAATGTCAGTCAGAGGAACGCCAATCAGGTTGATATCGGCTCGAAGCTTCGCCGCGGCAATCGGCTTGGTGCTGTCGTACATCAAGTAGCCGCCGGGCTCGATCTCGGCGATGTCTTTTTCCCAAGTCTGCGGATTCATCGCGACCATCAGATCGACGCCGCCACGACGGCCGAGGTGGCCCTGCTCGGTGACGCGCACTTCGTACCAGGTCGGCAGGCCTTGAATGTTCGACGGGAAAATGTTGCGTGGCGAAACCGGAACGCCCATGCGCAGGATGCTGCGCGCGAACAGCTCGTTCGCCGACGCGGACCCCGATCCGTTGACGTTCGCGAATTTGATGACGAAGTCGTTGACTGCCTGAATCCGCGAAGCGCGCGGCGCAGACGCGGTCGCAGCTCGATCAGGAGCGTTCATGCCGCGACCTTCTGGCGTGGCCGGCAGTCACGCCCGGCCTGCGTCATGTCAAGCAGAAACTTCTGCATGTCCCATGCGCCAGTCGGACAGCGCTCCGCGCACAGGCCGCAATGCAGGCAGACGTCCTCGTCCTTGACCATCGCGCGTCCGGTCTTCAATCCTTCGGCGACATACAGATCCTGCTCGAGATTCAGCGCCGGCGCTCGCAACCTTTGCCGCAGCTCCGCCTCTTCACCGTTGACGATGAAATTAATGCAATCCGTCGGGCAGATGTCGACGCATGCGTCGCACTCGATGCACAGCTGGGCAGTGAACACAGTCTGCACATCGCAATTCAAACAACGCTGCGCCTCCTTCCATGCGGTCGCCGGATCGAAGCCTAATTCAACCTCGACCTTGATGTTGCGCAGCACCTGATTGACGTCGCGCCAGGGCACTTTGTAACGCTCGTCGTTGGCGACCTCGTTGTCGTAGCTCCACTCGTGGATGCCCATCTTCTGCGAGAGCAGCGTCACGCCGGGAGCAGGGCGGTCGCGCACGTCTTCGCCGTGTAACAACTTGTCGATCGAGATCGCCGCATCGTGGCCGTGCGCAACCGCCCAGATGATGTTCTTTGGGCCGAGTGCCGAATCGCCGCCAAAAAAGACGTGCGGAATCGACGATTGCAATGTCGTCTTATCGAGTACCGGCATGCCCCATTCGTCGAACGCGATGCCACTGTCGCGTTCGATCCACGGAAAGGCGTTCTCCTGGCCGACCGCAATCAACACTTCATCACACTCGTGAATCACGTCGGGCTCGCCGGTCGGCTTCAGCGAGCGACGTCCCTTTTCATCGTACTGCGCTTGCACCTTCTCAAAGCTCATCCCTGTCAACCGACCGTTGTCGTGCAGAAAGGCCTTCGGAACCAGGTAGTTCAGGATTGGAATACCTTCGTGCATCGCGTCTTCCTTCTCCCACGGCGACGCCTTCATTTCCTCGAAGCCTGAGCGAACGATGACCTTAACGTC
>DATEOP010000090.1:0-5919 GCA_035274065.1 Burkholderiaceae bacterium | reverse complement strand
CGGCCACGAAGTGATCCTGCGCAGCCATTCGATTGCGCTGCGCGCGGTGCTGGCACTTCTGCGCGGCGACAACGCCGAAGCGCTGCAGTGCGCGCGCACTCGCGTTGACGAGCACCCGGCTGGATACGGTAACTGGGGCCTGTGGCACTTGCTGTACTTCGCGGCGCGCATTGCGGCTGCTGCCGGCGAGGCGTCCGCGCTGCGGAACTGGTTGCAGCGCTTGATCGAGCTGCAGGCCACGCTGAGCGAAGCAGATCCACCGCGGCTGCGCGCAGTCGCCGGGCTGCAGGGTGCGCTGGCTGAGCTTGAAGGCCGGCGCGACGAAGCGCTCGTGCAGTGGCGCGACGTGCTCGCGCACGAAGAGGCCGCCGATGTGTTTGCGCAGGCGGGCGAAGTGCGGGTGCGTCTGGCATTGATCGCATTGAAGCGCGACGCGCGCGAAGAGGCGGCTGCGCTGATCCGCCCACTGCTGCAGAGCGCTGAAGATGGACCACGCGGCGCGATATTCGCCGTGGCGGCGTTGGCAGAGCTCGCACGAGCGGACTGGTCGAAGCACTTGAGCGCTGCAGAATCGGCGACGCTGCGCTCATGGGCTGCATCCCTGGCGCATACGCCCGAGGGTGAACCGTCTACCGCACCGGACGCGACTCCGTCAATCGTTGCAACAAACGAGCGGTTGACGCCGCGCGAGATCGAAGTGCTGGCGCGCATCGGCGCCGGTGACAGTAACAAGCTGATCGCGCGTGCGTTCGACCTGAGCCTGCACACCGTCAAGCGTCACGTCGCGCACATTCTCGACAAGCTCGACCTCGAATCGCGCGGCCAGGCCGCGGCCTGGTACCGCGCGCACTTCGCAGATACTGCTTCCGCTAGTCGCTGACGCTCGCCTCAGACGACTGCGCAGAGCGCCGGAACGGAGTGCCGGTTTCGAGCAGCGTCTTCAGATTCGAAAGCACCATCGGCCATCCGCCCGAGATGCCTTCAAGCATCTTTGGATCGCGCTCGAGGTCGTCATGCGTGACCGTCAGGCGAACCAGGCCCTTGTTATGCGGCTCGATGTCGAATGAGACACGCGAATGTTTGGATTCGTCGTCGGCCTCGCTCGGCCGGGCCCAAGTCATCACCAAGCGGCGTGGAGGGGTCGTTTCGACGACCTTGCCGACGATGTCGGCCGGCGCCGAACCGTCGGAGCGCCGGTGCTCCCATCGCGAACCGGGCTTCCAGTCCGACACGTTGACCCGCGCGCACTCGCCGTTGGACCCCACCCAATACTGACGCGTGACGTCTGTGTCGATCAGCGCCTGCCACACCTTCTGGGGCGTTGTCGCGATGTAGGTCACGTACACAAAGCTAGGTTTTTTCATTTTCATCGCTTTCCAGTTTCTTCTTCAGGTCGCGCAACACACCGAGGCGGTTGCGCTCGAACTTCTCGATCCAACGCTCATAGATCTCGTGCAGCGGCACCGGGTTCAGGTAGTGCAGCTTTTCCCGGCCTTGCCAGAAGACGGCGACGAGGTTGGCGTCCTCGAGCAGTTGCAGATGCTGCGTCACCGCTTGTCGAGTCATGTCCATGTGCTCGCAGAGCGCCATCAGCGTCTGGCCGTTTTCCTTGTGCAGCAGGTCGAGCAGACGCCTGCGGCCCGGGTCGGCCAGCGCTTTGAAGACTTTGTCGATATCCGGCAAGTTAGAGACTTCGTCGGTGCCGCATCAATCGCGATCGGAGATCCTGGTGTCGTGCGGGTTCGGAGCACCGCTGCCGGTTTCGACCAACGCCTTCAGGCTCATCAGGTAGATCGCCCACTTGGTGCTGCAATGGTGCATGAATTCCACCGGCTCCTTCCAGCCCTGGTGGTTGAACAGGACGAACGAATACTCGCCCTCTTGCTTCAACTCCCAGCTGACCCGGGTGCCAATCCATTCTTCCGGCCCGCCGATCACCTGCCACAGCACACGCTTGTCCGGGTGGAGCTCAAGCACCTTCATGTCGAAGCCGCCGATTTCGCTGCCGTCAATGCTGAAGCGGAACTGGATCACGCCGCCGACGCGGCTGTCGCCTTGCGTGTTGCTGGTCCACCAGCCGGCCAGGCCGTCGCGCGTGGTCAGGGCCGTGTAGATCTGATGCGGTGACGATTTGATGCCGACTCTATGCAGGATGTCTGCCATTTTTCAATTCTCCTTACTCGGCTTGTTGCAATTAAGAACGGGCAATTAGGAACGACCTGAGTCGTGAGCGAATAATAGGCAAGTATTTACTTGCATGTCAAATGATTTGGTTTCGCTTCGTGTAGGCGACCGTAAACGGCAAAGTAGCTCCCGGCATGGCTCTTCGGGCCGCGACGGATGGCTCCTTCGGTCGATGCGCCGTTTGCCGCGCATCCGCAGACTGCGCTCCATTGGAAACAAACTATCTGGAGCGTGCGATGTCTCGAATGATTACGGTATTTGGAGCCACCGGCGCGCAGGGCGGCGGACTGGTGCGGGCGATCCTCGCCGATCCGCAACGGCGCTTTCAAGTGCGTGCCGTTACGCGCAAACCTGATTCGCCGACCGCGCGAGCGCTTGCCGAAGCCGGCGCAGAAATCGTCGTAGCTGACCTCGACGACGCGGTCAGCGTGCGGCGTGCGATGGAAGTCGCGTACGGAGCCTTCTGCGTGACCAACTTCTGGGAGCACCTTTCTCCGCAGAAAGAAGTCGCCCAGGCGCACACGATGGCGCAGGCGGCACTCGACGCAGGCGTCAGACATGTCGTGTGGTCGACGCTCGAAGACACGCGCGAATTCATTGCGCCTGGCAGCCGCATGCCGGTGCTGATGGGCAAGTACAACGTGCCGCACTTCGACGGCAAGGGCGAAGCGAACCGCGCATTCATCGATCGTGGCGTGCCGACGACGCTGCTCTACACGTCGTATTACTGGGACAACCTGATTCATTTCGGCATGCAGCCGCAGCGCGGGACCGACGGCGTGCTCGGCTTCGTGCTGCCGATGGGCGACGCGGAGATGCCGGGCATCGCCGCCGCCGACATCGGCGCATGTGCGTTCGGCATCTTCACGCGCGGCGATGAGCTGATCGGCAAATCGATCGGCGTCGCAGGCGAGCACCTGACCGGCGCGCAGATGGCGGAGCAGCTGACGATTGCGCTCGGTGATCCGGTGCGCCATATCGCGCTGACGCCATCGCAGTACGCGGCGCTCGGATTTGCCGGCGCCGACGATCTGGCGAACATGTTTCAGTTCAACGCCGAGTTTGAGGACATGTTCTGCGCTGCGCGACGAGTCGAGTGCTCGCGTGAGCTTAATCCGCCGCTGCAGTCGTTTACGCAGTGGCTGGCGCAGAACGCGAAGCGCATACCCATCGAGCCGCGCGTCGGAGTGTTCGCGTGAACACGCTCGCGCTGTTCCTCTTGCTCTTGGTGTTCTGCGCTTCCTTGAGCGCGGAGCCATCGACTCAGCTTGCAGTCAGCCAACGTTCGACGCCGCTGCCTCAGCGACTTAGCGATACAGGGCTTTTCGCGGGCTCGAAGACAGTGCGCGCGGATACCATCGCGTTCGCACCGCAATACCCGCTGTGGTCCGATGGCACGAGCAAGCGGCGCTGGATTTATCTGCCGCCCGGCGCCGCGATCGATGCGTCTCGCGTCGATGCATGGGAATTTCCGGTCGGTACGCGCCTGTGGAAAGAATTCAGCTACGAGCGTCGCGTCGAGACGCGCTTCATCGAGCGACTCGCCGACGGCTCATGGCGCTTCGCGGCGTATGTATGGAATCAGGAAGGCACCGACGCCGTGCTTGCAGCGGAGGACGGTGCCGTGCTGCCGGTCAGTGAGGCTCCCGGCAGTCGCTACGTCGTGCCGTCACGCAACGATTGCCTGGCGTGCCATGAAGGCGCTCCGGTGCCGGTGCTCGGCTTCAGCGCATTGCAGTTGTCGCAAGATCGCGATCCACTCGCGCCGCACGCCGAAACTGCGCGGAACGATCACACCAATCTATCGAAGCTCGTCGCAAGCGGACAGCTGCGCAACCTGCCACGGCGTTATGCCGACCAGCCGCCGCGCATTGCAGCGACATCGCCGACCGAGCGTGCGGCACTCGGCTATCTGCACGGCAATTGCGGGCATTGCCACAACGATGCCGGTGCGCTGACAGGGCTCGAACTCGTACTCGCGCAGCAGGCCGACGTGAGCGCGCAAAGCTCCGAGCGAACGATGCAGTCGCTGCTTGGTCACTCGAGCCGCTTTCGTCCGCAAGGCGCAGACAGCGCGCAGCGGATCGCGCGAGACGGCGGCAACCATGTGCTGACGTTGCGCATGAAGTCGAACAACCCAATCGCCCGTATGCCGCCGCTTGGAGTGCAACAAGTCGACACCGAAGGTGTTGCGCTGGTCGAACGCTGGATCAACCAATTTCTTTCCAACCGTTAGGAGGTCTCTGATGAAACGCATTCCGTTTGAGCTTGCTGTACTCGCAATTTCCGTTGGCATGGTGATGGCCGTCGCCGCTCCTGCATTTGGGCAAGCGTCCGCAGCTTCCACGAGCAGCGAAACCAACGCAGAAAAACTTGCGCGCGGCAAGTATCTGGTCACCGTCGCAGGCTGCAACGACTGCCATACGCCGTGGGTCATGGGGCCGAAGGGTCCCGCGCCTGATATGACTCGCATGCTGTCGGGCCATCCGGAAAGCGACAAACTGCCGCCACCGCCCGCACCGCACGGACCGTGGATCGCGTCAGCCTCAGCGACAAAGACTGCGCATTCCGGTCCATGGGGAATCAGCTACACCGCCAACCTCACACCCGATGCAGAAACCGGACTCGGCAAATGGACGCAACGAAACTTCACCGAGACGATCCGCACCGGTCGCCACATGGGACGCGGCCGTCAGATCTTGCCGCCAATGCCGATCCCGATGTACAGAAATTTTACGGATGCTGACCTCGAAGCCATCTTCAGCTATCTGCAGACGATCCCGGCAGTGAAGAACCGCGTTCCGGAGCCGTTGCCTCCGGCGCAACCTGTCGCAGCAAAATAGTGACTACATCCAACTGAGGAGGCTTCGATGATTACCAACCCGCAGTCCGGCACCAATGTTCACGAGATCGCCGATGGCATCTACCGCATCAACACACCGGTTTCGATTCCTGGCGGCCCCGATGCGTTCAATTTCAACCAGTACTTGATCCTCGATGACGCGCCGCTGCTGTTCCACACCGGTCCGCGTCGGCTGTTTACGCTGGTGCGCGAGGCGATGGCGCGGGTGATGCCGATCGAGCGCCTGCGTTACGTGGCTTTCTCGCACTTTGAAGCCGACGAATGCGGAGCACTGAACGAATGGCTTGCAGCAGCACCGCGCGCCGAAACGGTGTGTGGCCAGATTGCTGCGATGGTGTCGGCCAACGACGTTGGAGACCGACCCGCACGCGCGCTGGCCGACGGCGAAGTTCTCGCTCTGGGCAAGCACGCTGTGCGCTGGTTCGACACGCCGCATCTACCGCACGGCTGGGACTGCGGACTGATGATGGAAACATCCACTCGTACGTTTCTTTGCGGCGATCTCTTCACGCAGGGTGGCAGCGGTGAAATTGCGCTGACCGAATCCGACATTCTCGGCCCGAGCGAAGCGTTTCGCGCGCCTATGGATTACTACTCGCACGCACCGGATACGACTGCGATTCTCGAGCGGCTCGCGCGTGAGCAGCCCACGACGCTCGCGTGCATGCACGGCAGCGCGTTCCGCGGCGACGGCTCTGCATTGCTAAAGGCACTGGCGGAGAGCCTGAGCGCCCGGCCGCCACTCCGAGCGGCGGCGTAGTGCGCGTTCGCGCCGTCAACACTAAGCTCGCCCAGACACCGTCGACTCTATGCGTTAACGACTTGCGTTCGCCCACTAGAACAACACAGGAATGGGGCGAACGCATCGTGAA
>DATEOP010000089.1:0-12279 GCA_035274065.1 Burkholderiaceae bacterium | reverse complement strand
AGGTCGCTGTAGTCACAGGCCCCAAAAACGCCGGACGTACATTCGCCAATGGGATCGCTGGGCCGCCGTCATCACTGTTTCCACAGGCGGTAAGCGTTGAAACAGAAAACGCCAAACAAATGGCGAGGGTGCGGCCGCTGCACACGCCGCGCGGTGAACTACGGAACATGTTTATCTCCTGAATCTCGTCGGTTGAAATCGCCGTTATCAGTACCGTACACCCCTTGCAGATCGGCCGAAAGCGCAACGCTGCATCAGCGCTATGCAAAAATGCATAAGGCGGCGCCGCTCTCGTGACGCACTCCGCCAGCCGTCTCGGATTGGTGGGACTTGCGCTACTTTCTCGAGGCGGCTCGCACACGCAGCCACACCGCGGCCGCGCGGCGGCTTGGAGTCGAACACACGACCGTTGCGCGCCGCTTGCAACGGCTGGCGCGCGAGTACGGCACTCCGCCGCTTGAACGTGCCCGCGATGGAGGGGAGCCGACACGGTGTCGTCGCGGCGGAGCCCGAACCTTTCGGCCCCGCCAATCGCTAGCTCGCGTGTCGACTCATTTGCCAATGCAAAACCGGCTAAAGATCACGCCGAGTAAATCATCGGCTGATATCTCGCCGGTAATTTCACCGATCGCAACCCCGGCCAATCTCAATTCCTCGGCAAACAGGTCAAGCTGTGAGTCGGTCTGTGCTGCATGACGAGCAGCAAGTGCCAGGTGATCGCGCGCGACTGCAAGTGCCCTCAGATGGCGCGCGCGGGCGAGAAAGACCGATTCGCCCGATGTCTCCTGTTCCCAACCGGCGACGCGCTTCAGCTTTTCGCGCAACAGTGCAACACCGGCGCCTGTCTTCGCCGATAGATAGACACGATCGTCTTCGATGCGGGGCTCAGCAGATACCAAGTCGATCTTGTTGATGACCGTCAAGACCGTAACGTTTCTACCGGTGCGCGCGGCAACCCTCGCGAGCAGCGCGGCGTCATCGGCGGATGACGTCGCATCGACCAGGTGCACCACGAGGTCGGCTCGCTCGATTTCAGACCACGTGCGAGCGATGCCAAGGCGTTCGACTTCATCGGTCGCTTCGCGCAAGCCCGCGGTATCAATCACGTCAAGCGGGATGCCGTCGATATCGATCTGCTGCGCGATACGGTCGCGCGTTGTCCCCGGAATCGCAGTGACGATCGCGATATCTGCACCGGCTAACGCGTTCATTAAGCTCGACTTGCCGACGTTGGGTGCACCGACCAGCACAACACGCAAGCCATCACGCAGCAGTGCGCCTTGCCGTGCCTGCTTCAACAGCTCATCGAGATCCGTGCGGATGCGCGATAAGCGCCCGGCTGAGTCCGACTGCTGCAGAAAATCCAGCTCTTCTTCTGGAAAGTCGAGCGTCGCTTCAACCAGCATGCGCAACTCGACGAGCGCGGCCGTCAGTGCATTCGCACGGCGCGAAAAGTCGCCGGCGAGCGAGCGCACGGCCGCGCGAGCTGCGATCTCTGTCGTCGCATCGATCAAGTCGGCGACCGCTTCGGCCTGAGCCAAGTCCAGACGGTCGTTGAGAAAAGCGCGCTGCGTAAATTCACCCGGTTCTGCAATACGGAGCCCGATCTCGTGGCCCGCTTGCAAGCACCGGCCGAGCAGCATGCGCAGCACCACCGGTCCGCCATGACCCTGCAATTCGAGAACGTGCTCGCCGGTGTACGAATGCGGCGCCGGAAAGTAAAGGGCGATTCCACTGTCGATCTGCGAGCCGTCATCCGCGAGAAACTCCGCGTACAGCGCGCAGCGAGGAATCAACTTACTCGCGCGCGACCCAAGGATTGCTTCGGCGATTGGCCAGATAGACGTGCCTGAAACGCGAACGATGCCAATGCCCCCGCGGCCCGGCCCGGTGGCAATTGCGACGATTGGATCAGCCGCCACGGTGTTGACCATCGAAGCAAAGTTTACGTTCAGTGCAATTGACCCATTGCGAGCAGAATGACCCAATGCCCGAAGACGATCCGTTGACTCGATACGGCGCACCACTGGCGAGCGTCATGCTTGCAGTGGTGCTATCCGTTATGGTGGCGGCAATGTTCGCGGGCCAGATTGACGGCGAATATGAAACACGCGCGCTGGTTTATACCGGCTTCGTGCTGTGGACGCTGCTCGGTGCGGTCGTCGTATTCATGCTGGCCCACCGCGGCGAAGCCGCACGCATCTCGCTCGCACGCGTTCTGCTGTGGACCGCGAGTATCTGGCTGTGGCCCCTCTTCCTGCTGCTACGGCCTGGCAAAGACGTCGATGACGGCTAGCCGGGCCGCTTCGCCTTCGCGATCTGCTTCGTCACATACCACTGCTGCGCAATCGACAGGATGTTATTGGTAAGCCAATACAGCACAAGGCCGGCCGGAAAGAAAAAGAACATCACGCCGAAGATCAGTGGCATCAACATCATGACCCGCGCCTGCACGGGATCCGGTGGCGTTGGATTGAGTTTGTACTGAATCCACATCGTTCCCATCATCAGCAACGGCAAAATGAGCCACGAATCCGGTGTCGACAAGTCCTGCACCCAAAGAATCCACGGCGCGTTGCGCATTTCAACACTGGCAAGCAGCACCCAATAAAGCGCGATGAACACGGGAATCTGAACCACAATCGGAAGGCATCCACCCAGCGGGTTGATCTTTTCAGTCTTGTACATCTCCATCATTGCAACGTTCATCTTCTGCTTATCATCGCCGTACTGCTCACGCAGCTTCATCAGTCGCGGTGAAACTTCCTTCATCTTGGCCATCGACTTGTAGCTTGCCGCCGACAATGGATAGAACGCCGCCTTAATCAGGACCGTGAGAAGCACGATTGCCCATCCCCAGTTGCCAACGATGCCGTGCAAAAACGACAGCAGAAAGTAAATCGGCTTTGCGAGAACCGTCAGCCACCCATAGTCAACGACAAGGTCAAGGCCCGGCGCAATTTTCGCCAACGCTTGCTGATCCTGAGGCCCGACATACAGCGTCGACTGCGAAGTCGTCGTCGCATTCGGTGCGAGCGCAGGCATCGACACGATGCTTCCGATCGAATACAGATTTTTGTCGACGGTACGGGCGTAATACTCCCGAATCGCGCCAGCCGGTGGTACCCAGGCCGATACGAAGTAATGCTGAATCATTCCGATCCAGCCGTTGTCCGATGCCTTGGGCAACTGGACCTTGTTTTTTTCGATCTCCGAGAATTCGACCTTTCGAAACTTTTCCTGCTCGGTAAAGATCGCTGGGCCGGTGTATACGTAGTACAGCGAGGACTCGCCCTCGGGCTTGTTGCCGTCGCGCGTGAGCTGCAAATAAACCGACGGCGCAAGCGGCTTATCGGTCAGGTTAACGATCTCGTGCTTCACATCGGCGGCGTAGCGGCCGCGGTGAAAGGTGTAGGTCTTAATGACGCGCACGCCACCACTTTCAGCACTGAAACGAACGTCAACCTGGTCCTGTCCGTCCTTCAGCGTGGTCGAACCTTCGAGGGGCTTAAAAGGCGTGCGGTGATTCGGAAAATCACCGCCGACAATTCCACTTTGTGCGACATACACACGATTGGGCCCGACATCGAGCAGAACGGTGGTGGCCTTCGGTTCGTGCCGCTTACCCGTGACGAGGCCAATCAATCCGCTTGCGGTCCAGTCAGGCGCAACCTTCTGCCCAAGCAGTTCAACGTGTGACACGACAGCACCCAGCGGATCGATCGATGCGCGAATTAAATCGGTCTGAACGACAACGGGTGGCGACTTTGTGGCAATCGTGGTGGCGGTATCGGTGACAGCAGGCGGTGGAACTGCTGAAGGCGTGGCGGCTTGCGGAACCGGCACGGCGTCGGGCGCTCGAGTCGCAGACCCTGGCGGGGCGGAGGGTCCCTGCTGGGCCGTTGCTGGCTGCGATACGGGCGCAGGACCGAACAGCGGTGCGCGGCCGTTGTAAATCTGCCAGCGGTCCCACAGCATGAACAGCGAGAAGCCAAAAATGACCAACAGAATCGTGCGCTGAATGTCAGTGCTCATGATCCGGACTTGATTGTGGAAAGAAAGAAACGCGATCACCCACTTTCGGGTTCGCATGACACCAGCAACGCCAGCTGAATTGCAGCGGGACCGGATCGACACCGCCCGCACCGTAAGGATGACACCGCGCGAGCCGGGTAAGCGTCATCCAGCTTCCACGCAGCGCGCCGTGCGATTCGATCGCGCCCATTGCATACTCGGAGCATGTGGGCCAGAAGCGGCACGCATTTCCCATCCAGGGTGACAGTACAAAGCGATAACTACGAATCGCAGCGATCAATATCGTCTTGATCATTCGAATATTCTCAAATCACGCGCCGTATTTACGAACCAGTGGGGCGCAGCTTCGCAATGCGAGTCAGCACATCCTGCAACAGGCTATCGGCATCGGCTCGAACCTGGCGCCTCCATGCTCTCATGGCAAGGGGGGCGCCGCGCTTATCAACCAAAGGCGATTTCAGTCGTAGCGCAATATCGATTTGAACCAAACTTCGGGCCGCGCAATCTTCGAAGGCTTCGGCGCGATGCCTACACGCTTCTCGCACGACGCGCTTGACGAGCGCGCGGTCGACCGAGCGTCGGGCATTGCGCTTTCCGACCGTGACGCCAAAGCGAACGTTTCCGGTACGACCTGCCTCACCCCTGGCTGATTCCGTGGGCAGCCAGGCCGCATTTATCGACAACATTTGACGCTCGGCACGAATTGATCGTTCACGCGGCGCTCGCAGAAGTGCGGAGAATTCGGCAGGCGTTTTGAGTCGGCGCGAGGAGGCAAAGCCATAGCGCTTGACACCACTGGCTACGTTGAATCCCACCGCGGCCATCTCGAGCCGCCAGCGCGCTCGCGTTAGAGACTTGCAGCGGCCTCAAATTCCCAGGCGCTGCCGGCCTTTGGCCCGACGCGCAGCGATCACAGCGCGACCACCGCGCGATTTCATGCGCACCAGAAACCCGTGCGTGCGAGCGCGCTTGACCTTTGAAGGTTGATATGTTCGTTTGGTGGCCATCACACACTTTCCGGTATTTCTTGCAGCCCGCCATTAGACGCGATCCAGCGACTTGCTGCAAACGAGTTGCGCGGCACCGCCCTGGCGGATGCATCATTGCGACGCACCGAATTTGATTGGCCGCAACGCGCGATTACTGTGGATAACCTGGTGCGGGATGAGTAGAATTCGACCTTCGCCGGCGAGTGTGTTCTGCGTCCCCACAGCAGCTTTGCTGCACGCAGATGGGCGGTCGCCGAGCGGGCGAGAGCAAGCACTCTCACAGACCAATAAAAAGCTATTCGCGGGGCCGCAAAGTTAATGACGCATCTCTGGAACGATTGCTCGCGGCTTCTCGAAAGCGAGCTAACACCGCAACAGTTTTCCGCCTGGATCAAGCCGCTCAAAGCCCTCGAGTTCGATGAATCGACCGCCACGTTGACTATCTGCGCGCCCAACCGTCTGAAGCTGGATGCTATTCGCTCGCAGTTTTCGGAGCAGATTGCCGGTGCAGTCTCGCGGGTCATGCAGCGGCCCATTTCGATCGTGTTTGCAATCGAAGGCGGAGGCTATGCAGATGCCTCGGCGATGCGTTTTCCGTTCAACGGCGCCCCGGCAGCTAGCGCTGTCGACAATCCGGGTGCGGCGCGCACTGCACCGGTGCCAGCGGCGCCGATGGCCAACGAGCCGCTCGAGCGTGCCCGGCTAAATCCAAATCTGACCTTCGACAATTTCGTTACCGGTAAGGCCAATCAGCTGGCGCGCGCTGCCGCGATGCAGGTCGCGGAAAATCCGGGAGGCTCTTATAACCCGCTCTTCCTGTACGGCGGCGTCGGGCTGGGCAAGACACATCTGACCCATGCGGTCGGCAACGCCGTGCTCGGACGTTCGCGCAGCGCGAAGGTACGTTATATCCACGCCGAGCAGTACGTGAGCGACGTCGTTCGCGCGTACCAGCGTAAGGCGTTTGACGATTTCAAGCGGTACTACCACTCGCTCGACCTGTTGCTGATCGACGATATCCAGTTCTTTGCCGGCAAGGCACGCACGCAGGAGGAATTTTTCTATGCGTTCGAGGCGCTGGTGGCAGGCCGCAAGCAAATCATCATTACCAGCGATACGTATCCGAAGGAACTGAAGGATATGGAAGATCGGCTGGTGTCGCGCTTCACGTCCGGTCTGACCGTTGCCATTGAGCCGCCCGAGCTCGAGATGCGAGTGGCGATCTTGCTGAAGAAAGCCGAAACCGAAGGCGCGCAGATGAAAGAAGATGTTGCGTTTTTCATCGCGAAGAATCTGCGCAGCAACGTGCGCGAACTCGAAGGCGCGCTACGCAAGGTGATGGCGTTCTCGTCGTTTCACGGTCGCATCATTACCGTCGATGTCGCGCGCGAGGCGCTAAAGGATCTGCTATCAGCGTCCACCGCGCAGGTCACCGTCGAGCTGATCCAGAAGACCGTCGCCGATTATTACAAGATCAAGATTGCCGACATGTACAGCAAGCGCCGGCCGATCGCGATTGCGCTGCCGCGCCAGGTCGCGATGTATTTGGCCAAGGAACTGACGCAAAAAAGCCTGCCCGAGATCGGTGAGCTTTTTGGCGGGCGCGATCACACCACGGTGCTGCACGCAGTGCGCAAGATCACCGGCGAGCGCTCGAAGAACCCGGAGATGAACCACGCGCTGCATGTGCTCGAGCAGACGCTAAAGGGTTAGCAAGCTGTGGATAGATGCTGTGCGACTGTGGATAGCGGTGGACATGTGGGCACATTGGAGGATCTGCGATGAAGTTACCCTTTTGGTCCACCGTCAGCTCACATGTCAACAGACGGCTTGTCAACAACGCAGCGCATGTCGCAAGTAATTGATGTACTGGAGTTCGTTTAGTTTGTCCCCAGCAATGCGCTGCTTTACTACTAACTAATACTAAAAAGAGTTATTAAAAGGATATAAAGAGAATGCAACTCGTCAAAGCCAATCGCGATGCGTTGCTAAAACCGTTGCAGGTTGTCAGCGGGATTGTCGAACGACGGCAGACACTGCCAATTCTTGCGAACATCCTCGTACGCAAGGAGGCCGGCAGAGTGTCGTTCACTGCGACCGATCTGGAAATCCAAATTCAGACCAGCGCGGACATCGGCACTGGAAACGACACTGCCGCAACGACGATTGCCGCGCGCAAGCTGGTCGATATCCTGCGTGCTCTACCCGACGCCGACGTACAGCTTTCGCTGACCAACAAGAAGATGGCGGTGGCGAGCGGAAAGAGCCGGTTCAACCTGCAGACGCTGGCCGCTGAAGAATTCCCAACGGTCGCGCAAGCTGAATATGCGGCGGATTTTTCGCTGCCCGCGGCGACGCTGAAATACCTGCTTGGCATGGTGCATTTCGCGATGGCACAGCAGGACATCCGCTATTACCTGAATGGCATGCTGCTGGTTGTTGACGGCATGACGGTGCGTGCGGTGGCCACCGATGGTCATCGGCTGGCGCTGGCCGAAGTGTCGAAGGACGAATCGTCGAACAAGATCGAAGCGATTGTTCCGCGCAAGACGATTCTCGAACTGTCGCGCCTGCTTCCAGATTCCGACGACCCGGTGCGTGTGCAGATGGCGTCAAATCAGGCCAAGTTCAGCTTCGGTGATATCGAACTGATTTCGAAGCTGGTCGAAGGCAAGTTTCCCGATTACCAGCGGGTCATACCAGCCGCCAATACCAAGGTTTTCGCGATCAGTCGTGAGGATCTGATGCACGCCCTGCAGCGGGCCGCGATTCTGACGACCGACAAATTCAAGGGCGTACGCATGCTGCTCGGTGTCGGAACGCTGAAAATCAACTCGACCAACGCTGACCAGGAAGACGCGCAGGAGGAATTAGAGATCGCCTATGAGGGAGACGCTCTTGATATTGGCTTTAACGTCAACTATCTATTGGATGTGCTCGCCAACCTGAAGAACGACCAGATCAGCTTTTCGCTCGGCGACTCGCTGGGCAGCGCGCTGATCACGATGCCAAATTCGGACAAGTTCAAGTATGTCGTGATGCCGATGCGCATCTAGACCATCCATTGCCCATGTCAGCTGTTCCAGATCAACCGCCGATGAACCAGCCGCAGCCTGACGGGCGCGCGGATTATGGCGTCAGCAGCATTCAGATCCTTGAAGGGCTGGAGGCGGTTCGCAAGCGTCCGGGTATGTATATCGGTGATACGCACGATGGCACCGGGCTGCACCACATGGTGTTTGAGGTCGTCGACAATTCGGTTGATGAGGCGCTTGCCGGGCATTGCGACGACATCATCGTCACGATCCACACCGACAACTCGATCTCGGTCGTAGACAACGGCCGAGGCATTCCGACCGGCATCAAGTTCGACGATAAGCACGAGCCGAAGCGCTCAGCTGCCGAGATCGCCCTGACAGAGCTGCACGCCGGCGGCAAGTTCAACCAGAACAGCTACAAGGTGTCGGGCGGGCTTCACGGCGTCGGCGTCTCGTGCGTCAACGCACTTTCCGAATGGTTACGGCTGACGATCCGGCGTGGTGGTCAGATGCATCACCTCGAGTTTCATCGTGGCGACGTCTACGATCGCATCGTGCAGACGATGCCGACCGAACTGGGGCTCGTCGAAGCATCGCCGATGAAAATCACCGGTCCTACCGACCGGCGCGGCACCGAAGTTCACTTTCTGCCGGACAGTCAGATCTTCACGGACATCGACTTTCACTACGACGTGTTGTCGAAACGGCTGCGTGAACTTTCGTTCCTAAATAACGGCGTTCACATCAAGCTGATCGATCAGCGCAACGCCAAGGAAGAAGACTTCGCATTTTCGGGTGGCGTCAAAGGCTTCGTGCAGTACATCAACAAATCGAAGACTGTGCTGCACCCAAACGTGTTCTACGTCAGCACGGAATCAAGCGCTGGCGGAACGCCGGTCGGCGTCGAAGTCGCGATGCAGTGGAACGACGGCTACAACGAAAGCCTGCTCGCATTTACGAACAACATTCCGCAGCGCGATGGCGGCACGCACATCACCGGGCTGCGCGCTGCGATGACGCGCGTGCTGAACAACTACATCAAGAGCCACGAGTTCGACAAGAAGGCCAAGGTCGAGACAACCGGTGACGATATGCGCGAAGGTCTCGCTTGCGTGCTGTCGGTGAAGGTACCCGAGCCGAAGTTCAGCTCGCAGACCAAGGACAAGCTGGTGTCATCCGAGGTGCGTCCCGCGGTCGAAGACGCTGTCGGACGTGCACTCGAAAGCTATCTGCTCGAGCGGCCGACCGACGCAAAAATCATCTGCAGCAAGATCGTCGATGCCGCGCGTGCACGCGAAGCGGCGCGCAAGGCGCGCGAGATGACTCGGCGCAAGGGCGTGCTCGACGGAGTGGGGTTGCCTGGCAAACTGGCTGATTGCCAGGAGCGCGATCCGGCTAAGTCGGAGCTTTATATCGTCGAAGGCGATTCCGCCGGCGGATCGGCCAAGCAGGGTCGCGATCGCAAGTTCCAGGCAGTCTTGCCGTTGCGCGGCAAGGTGCTGAACGTCGAGAAGGCGCGTTTCGACAAGCTGATTTCATCCGAACAGATCGCGACGCTGATCACCGCGCTCGGGACCGGCATCGGTGCGCCCGACACGCCCGACGGCTTTAACCTCGACAAGCTGCGTTATCACCGCATCATCATCATGACTGACGCCGATGTCGATGGCGCGCACATTCGCACGTTGCTGCTGACGCTTTTCTACCGGCAGATGCCTTTGCTGGTGGAGCATGGGCATATCTATATCGCGCAGCCGCCGCTGTATCGAACCAAGCACGGCAAGGACGAGCGCTACATCAAGGACGATCACGAACTCGCGCAGTACATCGTCACGCTGGCGTTGAAAGATGCGAAGCTTGTTCCTGCTGAGGGCGCTGCACCGATTGAAGGCGAAGCGCTCGAGGCGCTGGCGCGCCAGTATCTGGTCGCTAACGCGGTTATCGATCGCCTGTCACGAGTGATGGACCGGCCGGCACTGCAATCATTGCTGGCCGGCACCGAGCTCGATCTGGACGATGCGGTCAGCGCCGAGGCGTCGGCGGTGCGGCTGACCAAAGCGCTCGGCAACTCGACGGTGCATGTCTACGCACAGCACGACTCGGTGACCGATAAGCATCGGCTTCGTATCGAACGTCGCCATCACGGCAATGTAAAGCTGAGCGCAATCGATGCCGACTTCGTCCATGGTGCCGACTACGCGACGCTCGCGGCTGCAGCTCGCACGTTCAAAGGAATGATCGGAAGCGGCGCTCGTATCGTCCGCGGCGTCGGCGACAAGGAAAGGCAGTCACTGGTAGCGAGCTTTGGCGAGGCAGTTGACTGGTTGATGCGCGAAGCCGAGAGCGGCGTCACGCGGCAGCGCTACAAAGGCCTCGGGGAAATGAATCCGTCGCAGCTGTGGGAGACGACGATGGATCCTGCCGTACGCAGAATGCTGAAAGTACAGATTGACGACGCGATTGGCGCCGACCAAATCTTCACTACGCTAATGGGCGATGAAGTCGAGCCACGCCGGTTGTTCATCGAATCGAACGCGCTTGCCGCGGGCAATATCGACGTCTAGACGTGTAGGTGCGCATCGTCAAAGTTGGGCGCACGCGTAATCAAAGTTAGGACCTAACTTTGACGAGCCCGTCTGTTTAAGGGGCTGCTTACGACCCGTTGCTGACATTGAGGTCATCGAAAAGCGGACGCATCGGACGGCGCTTGAAAGCAGTCACTTAACGCCGCAAGGTAACCGGCGCCTAAGGCGAGCGCGAAGCGTCGCAAGAGGCGTCCGGTTGAATGCCGGGTTAGGCGTCCAGGATCGATTATGACCGCGCTATGACGCGCGGAAGCTTGAGCATGACGCCGCGTATGCCCGGAATCTGGACGATCCATCCGCAGGTTCCGGTACAACCAGAATTGAGACACGAAATCGTCTGCGGATCCTGTGGATCGATGGTCAGTTTGCAACCTCCGCTCAAGTCGCACTCGCAGTTGATAGTCACCCCAACATTGTTGTTGCGCATCAACGCGACACGGTTGCGGCCCACCTTCTGGAATTCGTAGCCCTTGACGCATCGAAGCGTCTTGGCCTTGCGAACTTTCGTTGCTGTCTTGCGCGCCATGTGGACTCCTTTGCAAGGGGGCCGTCTCGGCCAGGAACGCCGCAGCCCGCTAACGGGGAACTAGGTCATAAGAACAAATATAAACCCCGGCGCTCGCGGTCGAGTCATGCAATCTCTGCGCGTACACCCTTCTGAACTGACAATGGAGGGGTTAGGGGCCGTCTTCAGGGGAGTTCTTCTCGTACTTGGCCCAGAACTCCTGTGGAGGGAATTCAGCAAACTGTGGCAACTTGTCGGTGATCTCGAACCAAGGTGCCTTGGAGCCGGTGTGGATATGAACAACAGGCCGAACGCCTGGGTCGTCATCGAGTGCGCCAGCAGGCACGATGACATGTGAACCTTCGTCTTCGAGCACTGGTAGCCGAGATCCGCAAACTGCGCAAAAGGCACGGGAGTTCCCCGGTGACGAGAGATAGTTTGCGACGTGCGACTCACCCTGGAGCCACCGAAACCCGCTGCCTTCGGCGTGCAGGAAGCTTCCAAAGGCCGCACCGTGCGCCTTGCGGCACATCGAGCAGTGACAGTGGTTGATGAACTGAGGCGCACCGCGCAGTTCGAAGCGAACCGCGCCGCAGAGGCACGACCCTTGGATCGTTGCAGTGTTCTCGGAGACGATGGTCGCTCCCTAGCTTGCCTTAGTCCGCAGAGATTCTGCTCCTAAATGTGGTGGCAGCGGATCAACATCGAACGCCCGCTCGTCGCCAATCCGCACGGGTACTGAGTTCGGACTAGACACTGTATATTTGCAGTGTTAACAGATCGGCGAAAAACCCCACCTCAGAGATGCCGCAACCTTGACGCTTCCAGCGCGCCCCTTTGGCAATTGAAGCGCTCGGCGGAATGTCTGCTACTGGCCGATAGCTGTCATTCAATTGCGGAGCGCATGCGCATGCATCTGCAAGTGTATGAAATAACTGTTCGCCTGGTGCGAAGATTACTTGTCCGAACAAGCTTCCGCTTCCGACGGCTGATTCGGTCGTCGCGCGGGTACAGACATCAAGCCGCCACGGAGCGTCCTGATGACGACTCGATCGCATTGGGTGCTGATAAGTTCGCCGCGCTCCATCTTTTCGATAGAGCCCTCTTGATAGCGAAAGGTCTTGTGA
>DATEOP010000088.1:0-6563 GCA_035274065.1 Burkholderiaceae bacterium | reverse complement strand
AGCAACAAATTCCGCGTCGCCGGCAAAAATGCTTTCCTCGGCACTCACGACGTCGACGTGCATCGTTGCCACTATTGCACTTTCTTTTCAAACGCCTCGTCGATCGTGCCGACCATGTAGAACGCCTGCTCCGGCAGTGCGTCGCATTCACCGTCGACAATCATCTTGAACCCGCGAATCGTCTCCTTCAGCGTCACGTATTTGCCCGGCGAGCCGGTGAATACTTCAGCCACTTTGAACGGCTGAGACAAGAAGCGCTGAATCTTGCGCGCACGCGAGACGGCAAGCTTGTCTTCCGGCGACAACTCGTCCATGCCCAGAATCGCGATGATGTCGCGCAGCTCGCGGTAGCGCTGCAGCGTCGATTGCACGCGACGCGTGGTGTCGTAGTGTTCCTCACCCACGACGTTCGGATCGATCTGGCGCGAAGTCGAATCGAGCGGATCGACCGCCGGATAAATGCCGAGCGAAGCGATATCGCGCGATAAAACGACGGTGGCATCCAAGTGACCAAACGTCGTGGCTGGAGACGGGTCGGTCAGGTCGTCAGCGGGTACATACACGGCCTGAATCGAGGTGATCGATCCGACTTTGGTCGATGTGATGCGCTCCTGCAGCTTGCCCATCTCTTCAGCCAGCGTCGGCTGATAGCCAACCGCTGATGGCATACGGCCCAGCAGCGCCGATACCTCGGTACCGGCTAGCGTGTAACGGTAGATGTTGTCGACAAAGAACAGGATGTCGCGACCTTCGTCGCGAAAGCGCTCGGCCATCGTCAGACCGGTCAAGCCCACCCGCAGACGATTGCCGGGCGGTTCGTTCATCTGCCCGAACACCATCGCAACTTTCGATTTGCTCAGGTCTTCCTGCACGATGACCTTGGCGTCGGACATCTCGTGATAAAAATCATTGCCTTCGCGCGTGCGCTCGCCGACGCCGGCGAACACCGAAAGTCCCGAATGTTCTGTGGCGATATTGTTGATCAGCTCGAGCATCGTGACCGTCTTGCCAACGCCGGCGCCGCCAAACAGGCCGATCTTTCCACCTTTGGCAAACGGGCACATCAGGTCAATGACCTTGATGCCGGTCTCGAGCAGCTCGACCGACGGCGATAGCTCATCGAATTTTGGCGCCTGTTGATGAATTCCGCGCCGCTCGTCGGATTGAATCGGACCCCGCTCGTCGATTGGGCGACCAAGCACATCCATGACGCGGCCGAGTACACCGGGGCCCACCGGAACCATAATGTTGTCGCCGGTATCGGTCACCGACATACCGCGGCGCAAACCGTCCGATGATCCCATCGCGATCGTGCGTACGATGCCATCGCCGAGCTGCTGCTGGACCTCGAACGTCAATCCCTGCTCAACCAGCTTGTTGGTTTTATCTTCATCAAGCGTCAAAGCGTTGTACACCTCGGGCATCTGGTCACGCGGGAATTCGATATCAACAACCGCGCCAATACACTGAACAATGGTTCCTTGACTCATAATTTCACCTAGATAAGTCGGTTCGCTTCGCGCCCGGCGACTTGGTTAAGACACTGCGGCTGCGCCGCCGACGATTTCTGAAATCTCTTTCGTAATTCCCGCCTGCCTCGTCTTGTTATAGACGAGCTGCAGTTCTTCGATCAGCTTCTTGGCGTTGTCCGACGCCGCCTTCATCGCGACCATCCGCGCGCTTTGCTCGGACGCCATGTTTTCCGCTACGGACTGGTAAATCAGCGCCTCGACATAGCGGACCATCAGCGTGTCGATGACCGCGCGCGGATCCGGTTCGTAGATGTAGTCCCATGAGTAGGCGCGCTTTTCCTCTTCGGTTTGCGCCAAGCGATCAGCCGTCAGCGGCAGCAACTGTTCGAACACGGGCTCCTGCCTCATTGTGTTGACGAAGCGCGTGTACGCCAGATACACCGCGTCGAGCTTGCCTTCCGCGTACTGATCAAGCAGCACCTTGACCGGACCGATCAGGTTTTCGATATGCGGCCGGTCTCCCATCTGTACATAGTGAGAAACAATATTTGCATTGAGCCGCTGCAGAAAACCGAAGCCTTTATTGCCGATCGCAGTGGCAAGCACCTTCACATCTTGCCCCGAAAGCTCTTTAACCTTCGCCAGCACCGCACGTTGAATGTTCGTATTCAGGCCGCCGCAAAGCCCCTTGTCAGTCGTGATCAAAATCACGCCTACAAACTTCTTGCCCTCGCGCTTAAGAACAAACGGATGTCGATATTCGGGATTCGCCAGGGACAAATGCGCGACGATATTGCGAATCTTGTCGCCGTACGGGCGGATCTGGCGCATCCGCTCCTGCGCTTTGCGCATCTTGGATGCGGCAACCATTTCCATCGCCTTGGTGATCTTGCGCGTGTTTTGCACGCTCTTGATCTTGCCGCGGATTTCTTTGGTACTCGGCATCTATTCAGCTGCAAATAATGTGGGCTGCTCTGCTCGACTTATAGCCATTACGAGCTCTTCTTGAATTCAGCAATCGCCTTCGTCAACTCTGCTTCGTCGTCCTTCGTCAAATCCTTGGTCGCCTCGATGCGATCGGCCAGCGCGCCATACTTGGACTTGACGAAGTCGCGCAAGGCTTTTTCAGCGGCGAGGCAATCCTTGACTTCAATATCGTCAAACGCGCCGTTGTTCACCGCAAACAATGTGATTGCCATTTCCCATACTTGCAGCGGTTGATATTGCGGCTGCTTCATCAGCTCAGTAACGCGGCGTCCCCGCTCGAGCTGCTTGCGGGTGGCGTCGTCAAGATCCGAGGCGAACTGAGCAAATGCAGCGAGCTCTCGATACTGCGCGAGCGCTAAGCGAATCCCGCCGCCCAGCTTCTTGATGACCTTCGTTTGCGCGTTACCGCCGACACGAGAGACTGAGATGCCGGCGTTGATCGCAGGACGGATCCCGGCATTGAACAGATCAGTCTCCAGAAAGATCTGGCCGTCAGTGATCGAGATAACGTTGGTCGGTACGAATGCCGTGACGTCGCCCGCCTGAGTCTCGATGATCGGAAGCGCGGTCAGCGAGCCGGTCTTGCCTTTGACCTTGCCATCAGTGAACTTCTCCACATACTCAGCGTTGACGCGTGCAGCACGCTCCAGCAACCGCGAGTGCAGATAGAAAACGTCGCCCGGATAGGCTTCGCGGCCGGGCGGGCGTCGCAGTAGCAGTGAGACTTGCCGATATGCCCACGCCTGCTTAGTCAGATCGTCATAGATGACCAGCGCGTCCTGGCCCCGGTCGCGGAAATATTCACCCATCGTGCAGCCCGAATACGGAGCGATGTATTGCATTGCCGCCGAATCCGATGCGGACGCCGCGACAATGATTGTGTAGTCCATTGCGCCGTACTGTTCTAGCTTGCGCAGCACTGTTGCAATCGTCGACGCCTTTTGACCGATCGCAACATAAACGCAGATCAAATCCTTGCCTTTTTGATTGATGATCGTGTCAACCGCGACCGCGGTCTTGCCAGTCTGACGGTCGCCGATGATCAGCTCACGCTGACCGCGGCCCACCGGCACCATTGAATCAATCGCTTTCAGTCCCGTTTGCACAGGCTGTGACACCGACTGGCGTGCGATGACACCCGGCGCAACCTTCTCGATAACGTCGGTCATCTTCGTATTGATCGGACCCTTGCCGTCGATGGGCTGGCCGAGCGAGTTGACGACGCGGCCGATCAGCTCCGGACCGATCGGCACCTCGAGAATTCGACCGGTCGCCTTGACCGGATCGCCTTCGCGAATATGTTCGTAGTTGCCCAACACGACCGCGCCCACCGAATCGCGCTCGAGGTTCAGCGCCAATCCGAAGGTGTCGCCCGGAAATTCCAGCATCTCGCCCTGACTGACATCCGTCAGACCGTGGATACGGCAGATGCCGTCCGTCACAGTCACGACGGTGCCCTGCGTGCGGAAGTCCGCCGTGAGCGTGAGCTTCTGAATCTGATTGCGGATCAGCTCGCTGATCTCGGAGGGTTTTAACTGTTGCATTGAATTTCCTGTGTGTATGACTATTCAGTGCGTAGTGCTGACGCCATGCTGGCGAGCCGACCTCGCACGGTGCCATCGATTACTTCATCGCCAACAGTAATCAGCGCACCGCCAATCAACGCTCGATCGACCGTAACCTGCGGGCGCACCTTGCGCTTGAAGCGCTGCTCCAGGTCGCCGACCAGTTGTGCCAATGCTGCGTCGTCAACCGGATATGCACTTTCGATTTGCGCTTCGATCACGCCTTCGCGTTCATTTTTCAGCGCTTCAAACAGCGTCGCAATCTCAGGCAGCAGCGTCAAACGGTCGTTTTCTATCAGCACGCGCACAAAATTCTGTGCCTCCGCGCTCAACGCGTCGCCCGTACCAGCGGCCACAAGACCGTAGAGCTGTTCCGGTCCAACTTTCGGATCGCCGATCGCGTTATGCATATCGGGATCAGACACGATCATCGCAAGCCGATGCAACGCCTCGGACCATATTTGCAGCTTGCCGCTCGCGTCGGCAGACGCAAACACGGCTTCGGCATACGGGCGCGCGATCGTCAAATTCTCGGCCATCGCAATACCTAGCGCAGTTGCTCGCGCAGTTGCTTTAGCAATTCAGCGTGCGCTTGTGCATTGACTTCCTTCTGCAGGATCTTCTCCGCACCAGCAACTGCCAGCAAGGCGACCTGCTCTCGCAGCTGATCCTTCGCACTAGCCATCTGCTGCTCGATATCAGCCTGAGCCGCCGCTTTCTCGCGCGCGCCTTCGGCGCGTGCCGTGCTCTTTGCTTCCTCGATCATCTGCGAGGCGCGTTGCTCAGCCTGCAAAATGATCTGTGACGAACGCTGACGCGCTTCACCGACTGACATATCGGCCTGCTTTGAAGCGTTTTCTAGCGTCACACGCGCCTGCTCGGCTTCAGCGAGGCCGGCAATGATCTTTTTCTGGCGCTCATCGATCGCCCGCGTAATGGGCGGCCAAACGAACTTGACGCAGAACCAGATAAACAGCGCGAACGTGACCGCCTGCGCGATCAAGGTCAGATTGAAATTCATCTTCGATACGACTAGCCAAGCACCGTCAACAATGGATTCGCAAAGGCGAAGAACATTGCCAGGCCGACGCCGATGATGAACGACGCGTCGATCAGACCGAGCAACAGAAACACTTTGGCCTGAAGTTGCGGCATTAGCTCGGGCTGCCGCGCGGCACCCTCAAGAAAGCGGCTGCACATGATGCCGACACCCACGCAAGCGCCGAGAGCGCCAAGCCCGATCATCAAACCGATGCCGATGCTGGTGTAGGCCTGGACCATCGCCAGCAGTTGAAGCTTTTCCATAGTTATCGCCTTTTGTTCGCCTTGTTAAAAATCTCAGTGATGTTCGTGCGCGATCGCGATGTAGACCACCGTCAACATCATGAAGATGTATGCCTGCAACACGACGATCAGAATATGGAAGATCGACCAGCCAAGCGCCAGCACCACGCTGGCAACGGTACCCACCAGACCTGCTGCGGCCATCGTCCATAGCAGCAGAAAGATGATTTCGCCCGCATACATGTTGCCGAACAGCCGCAACGAGTGCGACAGCGGCCGTGAAATCAACTCGACCAAGTTGAAAAGAAGATTCGGAATCCATAGCAACGGATTCTTGCCGAAGGGTGTGCAAAACAGCTCGTAGATCCAGCCTCCCAGGCCTTTGACTGCGATCGAGTAGTAAATCATCAGCAGCCAGACGGACAGTGCAAGCGCGAAAGTCGTGTTTACATCAGCCGTCGGAACGTTGCGGAAATTGTTCTGCCCTAATACGTTGTGGTGGAACCACGCGACGATATCGACCGGCAGAAAGTCCATCGCGTTCATTAGCAGCACCCACAGAAACACAGTCAGCGCGGTAGCGGCGACAAATCGATGTGATTCACCGTGATAGATACCTTTGACCTGGTCGTCGATGAAATCGATCACCAACTCGACGAAGGCTTGGCGCTTCCCCGGGACACCGGACGTAGCGCCGCCGACTATCCAGCGCAAGAAGCCCAGCATCAACACGCCCAGCACGACCGAGATAGCGATCGTGTCCCAGTGAAAAGCCCAGAACCCCTCGCCCGACGCATTAAACGTCAGATGGTGCGCGATGTATTCGGTCGGTGTCTGTGGATGCTCGGTCGCCACGGCGCTACGTTTCTCTGACGAAAAGGGCCATCGAAAACAGGACCGTCGTAATCGCAAACGTTGCGATGAAGCCGAAGGCCACCACACTCCTGTACAAAATGAAAACCGCCGCCAAGCCCACGACAATCAGAAAAACTTTCAAGCCCTCTGCGACCAACGCACTCGTTACTGCTGTCGCCGGATCCCGCGCAGTCTTGCGCAATGCACACCAAGCTGCAGTCGCACCGGCCAGCATGCTGATCGCCCCACCCAGCGCCGCGGAAATCGCGCCGTGCCTGCCTGCGATCCAACCCAGCACGACGACGGCCAATGCGGTGGCTAGAAGTTGCCACCTGAGCACCGTTCGAATCGGCTGGCTCAGTGCGAAAGACATGGGGAGTTGGAGCAAGTCGCCAATGAA
>DATEOP010000087.1:0-10008 GCA_035274065.1 Burkholderiaceae bacterium | reverse complement strand
CGCCGACTTCGCGACTTTGCTGTACTTTGCAAGTTGCTTGTCGGCGGTTGCAAGGTCTGCGAGCGCAAGTTCCGTGTTGATTACCTCGATATCCGATATTGGATCGATCCGGCCGGCAACGTGCACGACGTTCGGATCTTCGAAGCAGCGCACGATGTGTGCGATCGCATCGCACTCGCGAATGTTGGCGAGGAACTGGTTGCCCAGTCCTTCTCCCTTGCTTGCGCCCGCTACAAGTCCCGCAATGTCGACGAATTCGACAGCGGCAGGAATGACCTTATCGGGCTTCGCAATCGCAGCAAGCGGGGGCAGGCGCGGATCGGGGACTTCGACAATCCCAACATTCGGTTCAATCGTGCAGAACGGATAATTTTCCGCGGCGATACCGGCCTTGGTCAGCGCGTTGAACAGCGTTGACTTGCCGACGTTGGGGAGTCCTACGATGCCGCATTTGACTGCCATTAGTGACTTTGGAGTTGCGAAAGTGCGATTATCGCAAGCCTGATGAACGCTTCTACCGCTCGCTGGGCTTTACTCACACAGCCGTAGAGGACGACGCCGAGAAGGCGATGGCACCGGAGCTGTAATGGCCGCGCATAGCTTTAAGACAAGCGAGCTTGTTGCCGAGCAAATTGAGCGAGAAGAAATAGCCGAGGTCCAGTCGTTCATCGAAGCGAATCCGGAGTACTGGCTTCTGACGCACGGTCATGGTCCCCCTCCGGACGACGCGGCCAGAAGTCTGGACTCGCTCCCGCCCGCCGATATGAGTTACAGCGAACACTTCTGGTTTTTGGTTCGCGACAATTCCACACGCGAAATTTTGGGGCAACTTGGCATTGCCGCCGACTTACTCGCCGTCGGCGTTTACCACCTCGGATTTTTCATGACGGCATCTCGCACACACGGGTCGGGATTCGCCCATCGACTGCATGAAGCTTATGAACGCTGGGCGCTTGAACGTGGCGCGCGTTGGTTAAGACTCGGTGTGGTGGAGGCTAACGGTCGTGCGGAAGCCTTCTGGCGGCGCGTGGGTTACAGGGAAGTCAGACGTCTTGACGGCTACCCGCTTGGCGATCTCGTTCATGTACTGATAACAATGGTGAAACCGATGCCGGGCGAAACGTTGGACGAGTACCTCGTCGCGGTTCCACGCGACAGCGATAGAGCTGACTAACGCGTATGGAGTCGCAACATCGCAGCCTCGAACTTGCCTTCTACCAACAGATCGACGATTCCCTGCGCACGCTCTAGAGCGTCATCGATCGCCGGTAGTTCGTCCTTGCGCGGACGATCCAGCACGAAGTCACCGACGTCCTGCTCGAGTTGAAGTGCGCGCGGATGGCCAATACCGATCCGCAGACGCCAAAATTCCGGCGTCGATAGGCGCGCCTGCGTGTCCTTCAATCCGTTGTGACCCGCAGTGCCGCCGCCGAGTTTGAGTTTGATCGCTCCGGGCGGTAGATCGAGCTCGTCATGAGCTATCAAGATTTGCGTCGGTAGAACCTTGTAGTAAAGCGCCAGTGCGACGACGGCCTGGCCCGAGCGATTGACGTAGGTGTTGGGCTTCAACAGCCACAGTTCGGTGCCGCCCACGCGCGCACGTGCAACGTCGCCATGGAACTTCCGTTCACTTGAAAATCGTGCACCCGTTTGACGTGCTACTGCGTCTACATACCAAAAGCCGGCGTTGTGCCGGGTGTCTTCGTATTCGGCGCCTGTGTTGCCAAGACCGACGATCAATCGAATGTTGTTGTGTTCCATTAATAAAAAAGCCCGCGGCCGGTAATCGGCGGCGGGCTGGATTGTGCCGCAGCGCTTGCTGCTCGCTTTGGCGTTGTTATTTTTACCTTACTTCTTCTTCTCTTTGTCTCCTTTGTCACCCTTGCCGCTTTTACCGCCCTTATCAGCCTTAGCCGCAGCCGCAGCTTCCTCGGGTGTCGGCGCCTTCTGGGCCGTGGCGGGAACTTCAACTGCTGTCGCCGCCGTTGCTTCCACTGCTTCTTCCGTAACTTCTTCGCCGCGCACGGTGACCGCGACGACCACCGGATTTTCCTTACCCTTTAACACGGGCGCTACACCGTCTGGCATTTTCAGATCGCGTACACGCACCGTGTCATTCACCGTTAGCTCGGACAGATCGACCGCGATGTACTCAGGCAGATTCTTCGGCAAGCAGGCAATGGCCACCTCCGACATCACATGGCTGATCAGAACACCGTCCGTCTTCGACGCAGGTGAGCTTTCCTGCCCGGAGAAATGCAACGGAACGCGCATATGCAGCTTCTGATCTTCGGCGACGCGCTGAAAATCGATATGCAGCACCTGGGCCTTGTACGGATGCATCTGAAACGTGCGCAGCAACACGCGTTCCGTCGCACCGTCCAGCTCCATGTCCAGAATCGATGCGTGGAATTTTTCCTTACGCAACGCGTGGAATAGAGGGTTGTGGTCCACTTCGATGGCTTGTGCAGCCCCTTTGCCCCCGTACAGCACGCCCGGCACTTTGCCAGCGTGGCGCAGACGGCGGCTCGCACCCGTTCCCTGCGCTTCTCGTTTATTTGCTACTACTTTCATTTGAACTCCCTGTTATGCAGTAGACCGCGACCAGTCATCGCTGCAGTTGCAATTATTCGATGAACAGGCTGCTCACCGAGTCTTCGCGCGCAATGCGCGATATCGTTTCACCCAGCAGTGCCGCGCACGACAACTGCCGGATCTTTGTACACGCCAGCGCCTCCGCAGTCAGCGGAATTGTGTCAGTGACGACGAGCTCGTCGAGAACCGACTTCGAAATCCTTTCAATCGCGCTGCCCGACAGCACTGGATGCGTTGCATACGCCATTACGCGCAGCGCGCCGGCGCTGCGCAACGCCTGTGCGGCCTGACACAACGTATTGGCGGTGTCGACCATGTCATCCATGATCACGCAGTTACGGCCCTCGACTTCGCCGATGATGTTCATCACCTCAGCCACATTGGCGCGCGGGCGCCGCTTGTCGATGATCGCCAGATCGGCTTCGGCCGTCTTCGCGATGGCGCGCGCGCGAACCACACCGCCGACGTCGGGCGATACGACAACCAGGTTTTCGAAGTTGTGCTTCCATAGATCGCCCAACAAGATCGGTGCCGCGTAAATATTGTCCACCGGGATGTCAAAAAATCCCTGAATCTGATCGGCGTGCAGGTCCATGACCAGCACACGGTTGATCCCAACCACCTGCAGCATGTTGGCGATCACCTTCGCGCTGATCGCCACGCGCGCGCTGCGGGGGCGCCGGTCTTGCCGCGCGTAGCCGAAATACGGAATCGCCGCGGTGATGCGCCCGGCCGAAGCGCGCTTCAGCGCATCGGCCATGATCAGCAACTCCATCAAGTTGTCGTTGGTCGGGACACATGTTGACTGCAGAACAAATACGTCTTTACCGCGCACGTTTTCGAACAACTCGACCATGACTTCGCCATCGGAAAAGCGCGATACCTGCGCTTTGCCCAGCCGAATATTCAAATGCTGAGCGACGGCGCTCGCCAGCCGCGGATTCGCGTTGCCGGTAAACACCATCAGGTTGTCGGGAACCATCTGCATCTGCATTTGCGGCCCTTATTGGCTTACCCTGAATGGCCCACCGCACCATTACTTACAAACTGGCTGGGGAGGAAGGATTCGAACCTTCGAGTGCCGGAATCAAAATCCGGTGCCTTAACCAGCTTGGCGACTCCCCAATCTAACTGCTACTGCTGCACTGCCTTACCACACCGCCAACGGATGCTCGCCCAGCTTCTGCACCGCCCAAACGCTCCACCCCTGCGGCATATCAGCGACTGCCAATTCCGCCTGTTCTCTCGCTCGAGTCGCCACAAATACAGCTGAGCCCGAACCCGTCATCCGCGCCGCGCCAAAACGCTCGAGACGCTTGATCGCTTCATCGATAACGGGATAGCGGCGCCGTGCGACGGGTTCGAGATCGTTGACCAGTGACGACGGATGACCTGAGTCGCTGATGGTTTCACCCACCAATTGGGCGGCCATCGTTGGAAAGTCGGCTATTTTCGTGGCTTTGGAATTTCGTGTCAAACCTGCGTCCGCGAAGATTTCTGCGGTCGAGACGTGTACCTGGGGCCATATGACGGCAAACCAGAGTGATGGCAATTCGACGGTCGTCAGCTGTTCACCGATGCCTTCTGCAAACGCATCTCGGCCATGCAGGAAAAACGGGACATCGGCGCCGAGCGAAAGCCCGATGGCGCTCAACTCGTTGCGCGGCAGGTTCAAATTCCAAAGCCGGTTAAGCGCGATCAATGTCGTCGCTGCGTCCGACGAGCCACCGCCGAGACCGCTGCCCGCCGGGATACGCTTCGTCACGCTGATCGTCGCCCCCAACGAGGTCCCTGAGTGATCGTGAAGCGCACGCGCGGCACGCACGACCAGATCTTGCTCGAGCTCTCCTACCAGATCCCCCTCGCGCACGATGACGCCGTCATCGCGCCTCTCGAAGTCGAGTAGATCGGCGAGGTCTATCAGCGCGTAGGCCGTTTGCAGTTCGTGATAGCCGTCAGCGCGACGGCCAGTCACTCGCAGAAATAAGTTCAGCTTCGCGGGGGCCGGCAGCGCCAGCAACAAATGCATCGCTGCATTTTATGTTGCGCGCATCTGCGTTAGCTACGTGTTGGAATTGTCCACAGATAAATTCGGCTGCGACCGACGTCACGCGTTATCTCAGCTGCCCAATCGCCCATGTGGAAGTCGTGCGAGACAAGCCGGGTGCCCGGCTTCAGTTCCTTCAATAACCGAGGTCGCAGTTTCAGGTTGACGCTCGGCAGCAGATACATCGTAACGACGGTGGCCGCACTGAAATCGAATTCGAAGACGTCACCGACTTCGAAGCGCGTCAGCTCAGTCACGTTGGCGCGCATCGCATTGGTCTTGGCTTCTTTGACACGTTCGGGGTTCAAATCGACACCGACGCCGCGGCAGCCGAAGCGCGTCGCCGCGCGCACGACGATGCGGCCGTCGCCGCAACCGAGGTCGTAGACGACATCGGATCTGGTGACTTTCGCAAGGTCAAGCATTGCATCAACGACCGGTATGGGAGTCGGTACATACGGCACATCGAGGTGCCGCGCGATCTCATCCTGCGGCTGCGCGTGAGCGATGCTAGTGAGGCCCGCCGGCATCGCATAAGCCAGTGCCAACGCAGCCGAGTCGCGCAAAACGTCACGACGGGTTTTCATTCGCAATCTCCGTAAGTTCGAACTAACTGCCTGGCTCGTCCAGGATCAGACGCAACACTACCGAGGGTGCGTTCAAGCCAGCAGGCCGCTCCAGCACCAGGCGGCGGGGCCGGTTAGCGTATTCGAAGAATTCAGACAAGCGAATCACCCAACCATCCTGTTCGAGGAGAACGATGTGCTCGCCGTCGCGTTCAACTCGCGCGAACCGGTGCGGCACCGGTCGACCCTCGATCCACTGAGTCAGCCCCGAGACCGGCAAGCGCCAGCCAAGCAGCTGTTCGGTCAGCGCATCGGGATCGGGACCCCGAACCTCCTGCATTCGAGCGCCCGTGACACGCGCGCCATCTGGCTCGATCTCGATACGGGCAACCGTGGTGCCCAGCGGCGATGACAGCTCAAGAAGCTGTTGCTGACCGCGAACTTCGAGGTTGAAGCGGCCGGAGGCGTTTTCGCGCTGCTCTCCCAGCGCAGTCGTCACCGCGAAGCGACCACTGTAAGCACGGTCGACGGGTGGCAGGTGTGGCGGGGTGGCACACGCCGCGAGCAGCGCTGATGCGAATGACATTGCGACCGCACGCATCGGTGCGCCGCGAATCCTGAGCATCGTTTACAAGCCGATTTTGAGCCGCGTGACCGTCGATTTAAGCAACGGGTTGCCCGGCTCCTTCGCTCGTACTTCGCGTAGAAGCTTGCGCGCGCCGTCGTGCTCGCCACTGGTCCAGAGTACTTCGGCCAGATGCACGGCGACCTCCGCATCGGGCCGAGCATCGTAAGCGCGCTGCAGATGCTCGCGCGCCAACTTCAGATCGCCCATACGAAAGTGAACCCATCCGAGCGAATCGAGAATGAACGCGTCGTCAGGCGCAAGCTCACGCGCTTTTTCGATCAGCTGCAATGCTTCAGGCAGTCGCAGATTGCGATCGGCGAGGCTGTAGCCGAGCGCGTTGTAGGCGTGCGCATAGTCGGGCTTCAGCTCGATGATGCGGCGCAGTTGCTTTTCCATCACGGCGACCTGGTTGAGCCGCTCCGCTGCCATCGCGGTGTCGTACAGCAGCGGTACGCTGTCGGGTGCGATTGCCAGGGCCTGCGAGAGCAGCTTGTACGACTCGTCATACCGCTTCGCGTCGCGCAGTAACTGCGCTTCGGCCAGCACCAGTTGCGTTTTCTCGTCGGCTGACTGCACGCTGACAGTGCGCAACAACTTGCGCGCTTCATCGAGGCGCTGCATTTTGGACAGTACGAACGCCTCACGTACGCGCGCCGTCAGGAATTCGTCACCGCCATCGATTTTGCGCAGCCATTCGAGTGCCGCCGGGAATTGCTTTTCGTCCTCCGCAATCTGCGCGAGGTACAAATAGGCCGGCTCGGCAGGGCGCGCCGCCGCGCTCGAGCCGTCGGCATCCGATGAGGCAATCAGCTCGAGATAGCGCTGGAGATACGTCCGCGCATCAGCGGGAAGTTTGCCTTGCATCGAAAGCAGCGCCATCGAATAAACGAGATCCGCATTTTTGGGATCGGCTTGCAGCAGCGAGGCGAACTGAGCGCGCGCCAATTCAAACTTACTGTCGGCAATCAGTAATCGTGCGTAGGCGAGCCGCGTCTCGGACACGGAAGGGTTGCGGGCGACGAAATCGTGCAGCAGCGCAAGTGCCGCTGGGCGATCGCCCGCTTGCAGATACTGCGCCGCTGTCAACACCGCGCGTGATGAATCCGGCGCAAGCGCAACTGCGGCCCGCGCTTCCTCTACCGCACGCGCATTCAAACCACTGGCCTGCGCGGCATTGGCAAGAACGAGTTTAACGTCGGCCGACTGTGCGTAGGGCTGCGCTAGTCGCTCAATCAAATTGAAGGCACCGCTGCGATTTTGAGTGCGAGCCAACGCGCGCTGCATCCGCGCCAGTTCTTCTGCCGCATTGCCGGCCGCCTGCAACTGGGCTTTAAACAGCGGATACGCATCATCGAAGCGGTTGCTGCCGGCATACAGCATCGCCAGAGTTTGTGATGCTTCGTTCGAGTTGGGCGCCAGCTCGAGCCAAACTTGCGCGGCGTCAAGCCCCTGGGCCATCGCGCGCCCCTGCAGAGCCAACTCGGCGGCGCGCCGCGCCAGCCTTGGATCGCGCGTTTCGCGCGCGAGTTTCATGTACACGGCGAAGGCCGACCCAAGGTCACCGCGCTGCACGGCAACTTCGGCTGCCATTAACTGATACATCAGCGCGCTCGAGACGTCGACATTGGGAATCGAGTCGCCCCGCTGGGCGCTCGATTCCGGTGTGACCTCGGGGGCAGACGGCGACTCCGCGACGACGACACTCGCAGTCTGTACGGCCACCGACCCATGTGGTGCGGGCGCTGCACATCCGAACAACGCGCATGCGGTCAGTGCCAAAAGCAGCGGTCGAATCATCATCATCGGATCCTAGGCGTAGGGTGCTGCCAGAGGTGAGGCCGCACACTGAAACGCGATGCGTGGCACATTAGCAGAATGATTTGGACGTCATTAACGCGAGAAAAGTGCCCGAACTGCCTGAAGTAGAAGTGACACGCCGCGCTTTGGCGCCATGCGTCGAGCAGCAAAAGGTGGAGGCGGCGATCGTGCGTGATCCGCGTCTGCGCTGGCCCGTGCCGAGCCGCTTGCCCGCGCTAATTACGGGTCAGACGGTGCAGCGGCTGCGGCGGCGTGGCAAGTATCTGCTGTGGGAGTTCGCGCATGGCACGATGATCTCGCACCTCGGGATGTCAGGTGCATGGCGCGTCTGGCCCACTCCACACGAGATCCCGGCGGCCGGTCCACACGATCATGTCGACCTTCAGTTCGCCACCGCGTGCCTGCGCCTGACCGATCCGCGCCGCTTTGGCGCCCTGCTATGGCACGACGCTTCCGAGGGTGAGGCTGACACGCACTTGCTGTTGGCGGGGCTTGGCCTGGAGCCGTTCGATCCACGCTTCGACGGTCAGTCGCTTTATCGGCATACGCGCTCTCGCGCTGCGGCGATCAAGCAGGTTCTGCTTGCCGGTGACGTCGTGGTCGGGGTGGGAAATATCTATGCGTCGGAAAGTCTGTTTCGCGCGCGCATCAATCCCAAGCGATCGGCGCGAAGCATCGGGCTCGTGCGATACGAGGCGCTGGCTGCAGCCATCCGTGAAGTGCTGAGCGAGGCGATCGCCGTCGGCGGCAGCACGTTGCGCGACTTTGTTGGCGCGAACGGCGAAGATGGGTACTTCATGCTTGATGCTTACGTGTACGACCGGGCGGGCGAGCCATGCCGCGTGTGCGCGACGCCGATCGTACGAGTCGTACAGGGACAACGCGCCACTTATTACTGTCGCACCTGTCAGCGGCGTTAAGGAAGGACTATCGCCCGAACTCACAGGGCAACGCGGCGCAGCTTGTACGTTTGGGTGACTGTGCGCGAGGGTGAGTGCATGCTATAGATTCGGCCTCGCGCTCCCCTTAGAACAATGAGCGCGCGCAACCGACACCATGGCCCCATTAGCCTCCAGCTTCGAGCAGTACGGCAATTGGCGCGATTCGCTCGCGGCGGCGATCATGCAATTGCGGCAATGGCTGGAGCAAACGCAGATGATCGAGGCCGAATCGGCGCGCCGTATCGACGTCGCCCTTGAGCGCCTCGCGCAAGACAAGCTTGTGATCGCGTTTGTCGCCGAATTTTCGCGCGGGAAGTCCGAGCTGATTAACGCGATTTTCTTTGCCGACTACGGCAAGCGCATTCTGCCGTCGTCCGCCGGCCGGACGACGATGTGTCCGACCGAGCTCTTGTACGACGAGACGCTGCCACCTTGTATTCGCGCGCTGCCCATCGAAACGCGCGGCCGGCATGGCTCGACATCCGATTTCAAGCGGCTCGGCGCCGAATGGCAAGTGTTCCCACTGGACACGACTTCAGCGGACGGAATGCTCGAAGCGTTCAAGATCGTGGCCGAGACGACACGCGTTCCTGTCGCTGAGGCGAAGAGCTATGGGCTGTACGACGCCGACGATCCGGATCAATCGGTCACCGTCGACAGGAATGGACAGATTCAGATTTCGAAGTGGCGGCACGCTGTCATCAACTTTCCGCATCCTTTACTAAAACACGGTTTGGTGATTCTGGATACGCCGGGGTTGAATGCGATCGGCACCGAACCGGAATTGACACTTTCACTGTTGCCAAATGCGCACGCGGTCTTATTCGTGCTGGCCGCCGATACCGGCGTGACAAAAAGCGACCTTGATGTGTGGCGGCACGTCGTCGGTGACGCTGGACACCGCAATCACATCGCGGTGCTGAACAAGATCGATGGCCTGTGGGACGCGTTGAAAACGCCGGGCGAGATGGAAATGGAGGTGCGGCGTCAGGTCTCCGCCGTCGCTGCCACTCTTGAGCTTGATGCGATGCGCGTGTTCCCGGTGTCCGCACAAAAAGGTCTCGTCGCCAAAGTCCAGCGCGACGAGAAGCTGCTGCAGGCAAGCCGGCTGCCGTTACTCGAAGAGGCGCTGATCGAGCTTCTGGTCCCTGCCAAGCAGAAGATCGTGCGCGATCAGACGGTCTCGGGCGTCGAGCGCGTTGCGACGGAGCTACGTCAGACGTTGAACGCGCGCGAACGCAGCGTCATTGAGCAGCTGTACGAGCTGCGATCGCTGCAAGGAAAAAATCACAGCTCCATCGAGCGCATGACGCAGCGTGCGCATGCCGAGCAAAATGAATTTGAAGAAATCGTTCGCCGGATCGTCGCTGCTCGGCTTGTGCACTCCAAGCTGTCTGAGAAACTGTTTGCCGG
>DATEOP010000086.1:0-18194 GCA_035274065.1 Burkholderiaceae bacterium | reverse complement strand
GGGCGACGGCACGTATCGACTGTTCGGTCAGAAAATCTACATTACTTACGGCGAGCACGACCTTGCCGACAACATCGTGCACCTGGTGCTGGCGCGCACGCCCGATGCACCCGCCGGCGTAAAGGGTATCTCCCTTTTCATCGTTCCCAAGTTCCTGTTTGACGCCAACGGCAGCCTCGGCAAGCGCAACGATATCTATTGCGCGTCGATCGAGCACAAGCTCGGAATCAAGGCGAGCCCGACGTGCGTCCTGATCTTCGGCGACGATAAGGGGGAAGTTGGGGCAGGTGCGATAGGTACGCTGATCGGTGAGGAAAATCGCGGGCTCGAATACATGTTCATCATGATGAATGCGGCCCGGTTCCAGGTGGGCATGCAGGGCATCGCGATATCGGACCGTGCGTATCAGAAGGCGGTCGAGCACGCGAAAGAACGCGTTCAGAGTCGCGCGGTTGAGGGATCGAGCGGCCCGGTATCGATCATCCACCATCCCGATGTTCGACGCATGCTGATGTTCATGCGCTCCAACACCGAAGCGGCGCGAGCGGTCGCTTATGTGGCCGCAGGTTACAACGACATCGCTCACCATCATCCGAATGCTGAGCGCCGTGCGGCGGCAATGGCAGCCTATGAATATCTGGTTCCGATCGTCAAAGGTTGGTCGACCGAAATGTCGATTGATGTGACGTCTACCGGCGTTCAGGTCCACGGCGGTATGGGCTTCATCGAAGAAACGGGCGCTGCGCAGTATTACCGCGACGCGCGCATTCTCACTATTTACGAAGGCACGACGGCAATTCAGGCGAACGACCTGGTCGGGCGCAAGACTGCACGCGACGGTGGCAGGACCGCGCGCATGTTTATCGACCAGATGCGCGAGACTGCCGGCGAGGCGCACGCGGGTGGCACCGAGTTGCAGGCGATCGGAGCGCGCCTTGCCTCTGCGGTCGATGCCTACGAATCGGTCATCGACTACATCCTCAACGGATACAAAAGCGATATCCGCGGCGTCTTCGCTGGGTCCGTCCCCTACGTAAAACTCGCCGGCATCGTGCATGGCGGCTGGCAGTTGACACGCGCGGCGCTCGCCGCGACACGCAGCCTCGATCAGGGCGTTGACCTCGAGTTTTGTCGCGCAAAGATTGCGACCGCACGCTTTTTTGCCGATCACATGTTGGTCACGGTTCCCTCGATTGCACAAAGCATCGTCGGCGGAAGTGTCGGCACCCTGGCGCTTGCCGAAGAGCAGTTTTGACCGATTCGGCTCGATAGCCAATTACTATGAGTGGCGTAGTAATAATTTATTTGTTCAATAGATGGACGCGCGCGTAGATTGCTCCGGACCACTTGCGGCAATTTTATGTCGCCGCACATGCTCACAATGATGAATTAAGGAGACCCGTATGCAACTCAAAGGCTCAAAGACTGAACAGAATTTGCGTGACGCGTTTGCCGGCGAATCACAGGCGAACCGTCGCTACCTGTATTTCGCAGCGAAGGCTGACGTTGAGGGCTACAACGATGTTGCGGCCGTGTTTCGTTCGACGGCAGAAGGCGAAACTGGCCATGCGCACGGACATCTCGAATATCTTGAGGCCGTTGGCGACCCTGCAACGGGCTTGCCGATCGGGCCCACCAAGTCCAACTTGAAGGCCGCCATCGCCGGTGAAACGCACGAGTACACCGATATGTACCCGGGCATGAGCAAATCGGCGCGCGACGAGGGCTTCGAAGAAATTGCTGATTGGTTCGAGACGCTGGCCAAGGCCGAACGGTCGCACGCTAATAAATTTCAGAAGACGTTAGACACAATCGCGGACTAGCGCTGTTGTCACCCAAGTCTGGTGTTGCCGGACCCGAAGGTGCCGGCGGTCTGACCGCGACTGAAGGGAGCTTACTGGCTCCTACGCGGCATCCGCTTGCGTGGAAGACTGCTGAGTTCAACGACCAGCAGGCGCTTGATAGCGAACTGACAAGAATCTTCGACATCTGTCACGGATGCCGCCGCTGCGTCAGCCTATGCGGCGCGTTCCCGACTCTGTTCGATCTGATCGACAACGGTCCGACCGGCGAGCTCGACGGCGTTCCAAAGGAGAAATACAAAGACGTCGTCGATCAGTGTTATCTGTGCGACATGTGTTACATGAGCAAGTGTCCGTACGTGCCGCCGCATCCATGGAACGTTGATTTTCCACACACGATGTTGCGTGCAAAAGCCGTCCACTTTCGCAAGCACGGCGCTTCGGGCAGCGACAAGTTCTTAACATCGACTGACAGCATTGGCCGCTTTGCTGGTATTCCGATCGTTACGCAAGCTGTGAACGCTATCAATCAGAGCGCGCCCGCCCGCGGGGCAATGGAAAAACTGATGGGCGTGGACCGCCAAGCATGGCGTCCCGACCTGGCTGTAAAGAAGTTTCGTTCTTCCGCGCGCTCCAACCTTTCGGCTCCGGTGCGCGATGGCGCGAAAACGCCCGGCAAGATCGCGCTTTATTCGACCTGCTATGTCAACTATAACGAGCCGGGCATCGGACACGATCTAATTGCAATTCTCGATCACAACGAGATCCCCTACATCGTGGTGGAGAAGGAAGCATGCTGCGGAATGCCGAAGCTTGAAATCGGCGATCTCGAGTCCATCGAGCGTCTGAAGAATTTCAATATTCCGCATCTGGCCAACGTGGCTCGTCAGGGTTACGCGATTCTTACGGCCGTGCCATCGTGCACGCTGATGTACAAGCAGGAATTGCCGCTGATGTTCCCGGATGACGCCGATGTTCAACTGGTCAAGCAGGCGATGTGGGATCCATTCGAATATTGGGTGGCCCGCAAGCGCGACGGGTTGCTAAAGGCGGACTTCAAAAAACCGCTCGGTACTGTTTCGTACCACGTCCCATGCCACGCCCGCGTTCAAAACGTCGGCCGTAAGACCGAAGAGTTATTGAAGTCGCTGCCCGATACCACCGTCAACACCGTTGAGCGCTGCTCGGGTCATTCAGGTGTGTGGGGAACCAGAAAGCAGTTTCACTCGATGGCGATGAAAATCGGCAAGCCGGTGTTCAGGAACATGGCGAGCGTCAAGCCCGACTATGTGAGCTCGGATTGTCCGCTCGCGGGTCATCACATTGCGCAGGGCATCGAACAGCTTGCGGCGGACACGCTCGACGGCAAGGTGCCGGCGGTCGCCCATCCGATCACGCTGATCCGAATTGCATACGGTCTCTAAGACAACATGCCGGGCCGCATCGCACGCGAGAGCTTGTTGACCCTCGAGGCGTATGCGCGTGAGCGGCAAGCTTTTCGCAGCCGGGTGATTGCACACAAGAAAAACAGAACCGTGCGCCTTGGATCGCACATCACTCTGATCTTTGAGGACGAACTGACGATCCGCTATCAGATTCAGGAAATGCTTCGTATCGAAAAGACGTTTGAGGAGCGAGGCATCCAGCAGGAACTCGACGCCTACCTTCCTTTGATACCTGACGGTACGAACCTGAAGGCGACCATGATGATCGAGTACGAAGATCCGGAGCGTCGTAAGGTCGAGCTGGCACGGCTAAAGGGCGTCGAGAGCCGCGTTTACATCCAAGTCGACGGCTTTTCAAGCGTCTACGCGTTCGCCGATGAAGACCTTCCGCGGGAGAACGAGGAAAAGACTTCCTCGGTTCACTTCCTTCGCTTCGAGTTCGATCCCGCGATGACTCGTGCGTTTCGTCGAGGCTCTGCGGTTGCGCTAGGTGTCGACCATCCGAACTACACGGTCCGGCTCGAAGAAGTGGCGCCTGAAGTCCAGGCTGCGCTGGCAGCGGATTTCAACACTGACTCATCGTAAGAAGGGTATCGCCGACGGAGACCGGATACTGTATAAATATACAGTATCCAAAAGGTCCGGCATGCGTCAACAAGATTCCAATGATTCGATCGCTGTACCCGTCACCTGGGTACGCAAGGGGCGCGGAGCGGTTTCGAATCTCGCGCACCGCTTTGAATCGGTCGTACGCCAGGGAGATGCCGATGCAGCCGAGGCCGAGCGTCTCAACGGCGAAGGATTCCCATTTGACGACGATGTACTGCCGGCGCTCGCGACCACCACCGCGCTCGAAACCGCAAGGAGTTTGATTACCTACAATGAATCGCCCGATATCGGGTTCGATCGCTCGATCAATCCGTACCGCGGATGCGAACATGGATGCATCTACTGTTTTGCGCGGCCGACTCACAGCTATCTGAACCTTTCTCCAGGTCTCGATTTCGAGACAAAGCTGGTCGCCAAACGCAATGCGGTCGAACTGTTGGAGCAAGAGCTTGCAGCGACGGGTTACAAACCACAGGTCATCGCGCTGGGAGTCATTACAGACGCTTATCAGCCAATCGAGCGAGATCTCAAGCTGACGCGCGGTGTTGTCGAAATACTAACGCGCACGCGGCATCCATTCGGACTGATCACCAAGTCTTCTCTGATCGAGCGCGACATCGATCTGCTCGCGCCGGCCGCGGCTGATGGGCTTGTGGGCGCGACGATCAGTATTACGACGCTGCAGCATTCGCTGTCACGCATTTTGGAGCCGCGCGCTGCGAGTCCCACGCGAAGGTTACGTACCGTTCGCGCGCTTGCGACGGCTGGGATCCCAGTCACCGTCAATGTTGCACCGATCATTCCTTTCATCAACGAGCCCGAAATCGAACACGTCTTGCAGGCTGCGGCTGAGGCAGGCGCCTGGCAGGCTCACTACACCGTACTCAGACTGCCGTGGGAAGTTGCTCCGCTGTTCATGCAGTGGCTCGAGGCACACTTCCCGGACAGGAAAGAGCGCGTGATGAACCGAATGCGCGACATGCGGGGCGGCAAGAATTACGATTCACAGTTCGGAACGCGAATGACCGGCGAAGGTACGTGGGCCGCGCTGATTCGGCAGCGCTTCGAAAAAGCGGCGGCAAAGCTGGGTCTCGATCGCCACGTTCCGCCGCTGCGAAATGACCTGTTTGACGCGCCGCGCCTCGCCACGCCGCAGCTCGACTTGTTTTGACTCAAAGGGGTGTTTTAAGCGCGTGTTCGAAGTATGTCTGCGTTAACAACGCGATCGTCGTCATCAAAATCACAGCGCCCACAAACAAGCTCGCCACCGCGACCAGTACTGCATCCCAGCCGCTGCGATTACGTCTTGCATGGGTTGCGTTGTAGCGCGCATCGAAGCGCTCGTCCGGCATCAGCGCGATAACCAGCGCCTGGATGAAGCCGGCGATGACAGGCACCATCAAAACAAAGAATGCTGGTGTTTGATACCAGTTCTCTATGCCAATTATCAGCGGTAGCGTTATTAGCGTGACGCTGAGCGGCAGCCACCAGAATGATTGGCCCAAATAGAGTCGATTGAGTCCAACGGCCCCTGCCAGCGAAGCCAACAGGGCAGCGAGCGCCTTGTGCCGAAAGTGATTCATCGCCGAGCATCATAGGACCTACCTTGATGTGGCTTGCCTGTTAACCAGAAGGACGGATACAATGCGCGGCTTTGCGCGGCATCGTCCAAGGCTGAGTGCTCGGGCCAAATCGCCTCGCACCGGCAACCCAAGGAATTTTTCATGGTCGTTATTCGACTTGCACGTGGCGGCGCCAAAAAGCGTCCGTTTTTTAACATCGTTGCCACCGATTCGCGCAATCCTCGCGACGGTCGATTCATCGAGCGCGTTGGTTTTTATAACCCCGTTGCTGCGGGGGCCGAGCCCAAGTTTCGGATCGAGGCCGACCGGTTGTCTTATTGGACTGGTGTTGGCGCAAGGATGTCTCCGACCGTAGCGCGGCTAGTCAAGGCCAATCCGTCTGTTCCCGCTGTTTCAACGTCGCCAGCCGAGGGGCAGGCTGCGTCTTGATTGAAGCGCCTCCAGAGGCGTGGCTGCGGAAGATCTAATCGAACTGGGTGCCGTGCGAGGCGCCTATGGACTGAAGGGCTGGGTTCGGATTGTCCCCTTTGCTGCTGATGGCAGCGTTCTCGAAGGGGTGCGGCGGTGGTGGTTGTTGGGGGACACACCACAACCGCTGACACTGCAGGCGGTGAGACGCCACGGAGAAGCAATACTGGCGAAATGGGAAGGGTGTGAGACCAAGGAAGCAGCCGACACATTGAAAGGCGGCGTGGTTGGAGTGGCACGCACCGACTTTCCTGCCCTTAACGATGGCGACTATTACTTGGGCGATGTGATTGGGTACCGTGTGCTGAATCGAGAGGGAGCGGAGCTTGGGACTGTCAGCGGTGTCCGAACCGGTACCGCGACACAGTGGCTGGAAGTTAAGCAGGATGAACCTGTCGCAGGTAACAAGGGCTCATCATTGCTAATTCCGTTGGTCGATCAGTACGTGGAGGCAATCGAGCCGAGCGTGAGGACTGTCAAGGTCGATTGGCATAGCGATTGGTGAGTTCGGTGATGCGGTTTGACGCGATTACGTTGTTTCCCTCGATGTTTTCGGCAATAGTCGAACACGGAATTACGCAACGCGCTCACGTTGAACAGCGATGGTCGCTGAACACTTGGAACCCGCGCGACTTCGTCTCTGATGCGCATCGAACGATCGATGACCGGCCCTTTGGCGGCGGGCCGGGAATGGTGATGATGGCGCAGCCGCTGGCCGATGCGCTCGCGGCTGTGAGGAGCGACGGAGGCGGCGCCAGAGTCATTGCGTTCGCGCCGAACGGCGCCCGCTTAACCGACGCCCGCATACGCGAGATTGCGCAGGCGCGTGAATCTTTGGCGCTGGTCTGCGGGCGCTACGAAGGCATCGACCAGAGATTTATAGATGTGTGTGTGGACGAAGTTCTGTCGATTGGCGACTTTGTATTGTCCGGGGGTGAAATTGCTGCCATGGCACTGATCGATGCGGTGGTCCGCCAGCTTCCCGGTGCACTCAAAGACGCTTCGACGGCGGATGAGTCATTTGTCGGAGGCTTGCTCGCCGCGCAGCACTACACGCGCCCTGAAAGCTGGAGGGGCATCGGGGTGCCGCCGGTGTTGTTGTCCGGGCACCATGATCAGATCGCAAAGTGGCGGCGGCAGGAAGCGGTGGCATTAACGGCCCGACAGCGACCCGATATGATCGAGAGCGCGCGCGCTGCGGGCCAGCTCAGTGCGACGGATGAGAAGCAGTTAAATGAGAAACAGTTGAATAAGTGGCAGTTGGAGCATCGTTGAACATCAGCCATCCTCTGGTGCGAGAAAAACAATAGATACTCGCAGCATGATGGATTCAGGAGAATAAAGTGAACGTTATTCAGCAGTTGGAACAGGAAGAGCTGGCGCGTGTCAGCGCGAATCGTGAGATCCCGGACTTCGCGCCCGGTGACACCGTGGTCGTCAACGTCAATGTCGTCGAAGGCACGCGCAAACGCGTGCAGGCGTATGAAGGCGTTGTGATCGGGCGCAGAAATCGCGGGCTCAACTCGTCGTTTGTCGTGCGCAAGGTATCGAGTGGCGAGGGCGTCGAGCGTACGTTTCAGCTGTATTCGCCCACGATCGCGTCAATCGAGGTCAGGCGCCGCGGCGACGTGCGCCGGGCCAAGCTGTATTACCTACGTGACCGGTCGGGCAAATCTGCTCGAATTCGCGAAAAACTGCAGCACAAGAGCGCGGCGGACAAGACCGCCGCGGACGCCGCCGCCGACAAGGCGGCGCGCGCGAAGTCCGGATAACCCGTTCTTCAAGGCCAAGCCGCCGGCGCCACGCAAGGCGGCTTTTTTTTCGCTGCAATGACGCCCGGTAACGACGTCGATCCCTTGGCGGCCACACCGCTCTTCGAGCCGGAATCAGTTCCGCACGATCCGGCGTTTGCTGCGGCCGAAGTACGTGGTGCTGCGGTAAGTCCGAGTGAGCTTCGTCCAACTGCTATCCGACAGCGCTTCGCCTCGCCTCCGGCGTGGCAACCCGAGTTACGCACTGACGTGCGAATGGTGTATCCAGGCCGGATGCCACGCCCGGCTTCCGTACTGATTCCAATTGTTGTCCATGACGACGGTGTCGGTGTGCTGCTCACCGAGCGCACAGCGCACTTGCACGATCATGCGGGACAGATCAGCTTCCCCGGCGGGCGCGTCGAAGAGGGCGACGCCGACGCTATCGCAACTGCGTTACGCGAAGCGCACGAGGAAATCGGTTTACCGCCCGACGACGTTGATGTGATTGGCACGTTGCCCGAATACTTAACGGCTACCGCTTACAGAGTCACACCGGTCATAGGTCTGATTGAGCGGGCGTTCACACCGGTGCTCGATACGTTCGAGGTCTCTGAAGTGTTTGAAGTCCCACTCGCGTTCTTGATGGATCCAATCAATCATGAGCGCAGAATTCTTCGGCTAGGCGACACCGGTCGAACATTCTATGCGATGCCCTATGCAACACCGCAGCGCGCTGCTGAAAGTCGCCCCTATTTCATTTGGGGCGCAACGGCGGCGATTTTGCGCAACCTCTATCAGTTCTTGCGTTCTCCGCATTAAGATAAATCAGAATCTGCAGCCGGCGCGTCAGCGCCGGCTTCCTTGGCCCAACCGATGTCCTGGCTATCGCTCGTAATCACATTGTTGCTGGAACAAGTGCGCCCACTGCCGGCGGCGAATCCCGTCTATGGCGGCGTACGACAGATCACGGCGTGGGCAGAGCGCAACCTGAATGCAGGTCGCTGGCAGCACGGTGTGTATGCATGGCTGCTGGTGGTTGCCGGACTCGCGCTCGTTGTCGGTGCGATCTATTCGATTGCGATTTCAATCCATTGGCTGCTCGGCCTCGTTGTCAACGTCTGCGTCCTCTACTTTGCGCTTGGCTTTCGGCAGTTCAGCCATCGTGGTACAGAAATTCAAGTGGCGTTGGCCAACGGCGACCTGATCGTGGCGCGCAACGAATTGACCGCGTGGAAACGGCAAAGCGATCCAACGTATTCGGCTGCAGATCTCGATCAGGCTGAAGTGGTGAGACAGGCAATAGAACACGGCCTGCTGTTGTCGCAGCGGCATGTCTTTGGCGTTTTCTTGTGGTTCGTCGTGTTGCCTGGCCCGATCGGGGCCGTCTTCTACAGGCTGGCTGAGCAAGTTTCGCGTTCGTGGAATCGTCCACCGTCGACGTCCACGCCGCCCGACCGATTCGGCGACTTTGCGCGTCGGGCGTTTGCGTGGATCGATTGGGCACCGGCGCGCCTTACCGCGCTCGGATTTGCGGTCGTCGGCGATTTCGAAGGTGCAATTTACTGTTGGCGTCAAGTGTCGCGGCAGCAGCAACCATCAGATGGAATGCCCGCACCCGATTCGCGCACGTTAATTCTGGCGGCCGCAAGTGGCGCTCTCAATCTGCGGTTGATGCCGGCGGTTGAAAGCGCGCGTTATTTCGATGAGGTTGGAAACGAGGGCGCCGGGCTTGCCGAGCCAAGACCCCCTGCTGTGCGCGCCGTCGTGGGCTTGGTATGGCGCACGTTGCTGCTCTGGTTGGTATTGCTATTACTGATGACGCTGGCAAGCCTTTTCGCCTAGGGGCCAGGTCGCACCGCGCCGCACCGCCAGCAGCCACCGAATTGCGGCTCCGAATATTCACCGCACTTGGCGCAGAGCCAATGCGGACCTTGTATGGGCCGCCTGAGTTGCTGCAGTATTTCTCGCGCGCGCGACTCGTCATGATCATGCTCGATCCACAGTTGCGGAGCGCACTCGAGAAACGGGATTTCCCCCAGCGCACCCGACAATGCCGTATTGCGCAGCTCGCAGCGAATGCCCGCCGCACGCAGCGTGTCCGCCCAGATCGAGGCCTGCAGCGTATGGTCTGCGCGCGCCAACAGCTTCATGACAGCGACGCGGATGCGAGCGAGCGATAGAACTCATAACGCTCCGGCGCCACGTGGCCGTCGTCGAGCGCAGCACGAACCGCGCATCCAGGTTCCCGAAGGTGTCGGCAGTCCTGGAATCGACAGTGTCCAAGGAGTGTGCCGAACTCGGGAAACGTTGCAGCAATTTGATCGACGCGCAGGTGCGAAAGCCCGAATTCTTCGAAACCCGCGGAGTCGACCAGGGCGCTGTCGTCGTCAAAAGTAAACCATCGCGACGCTGTCGTGGTTTGCTTGCCCGCATTAAGACGCTCTGAAAATTCTTGCGTGCGGGCGCGTGCATCAGGAATCAGCAGATTGAGCAATGTTGACTTGCCCATGCCCGACTGGCCCACCATCAAGCTCTTGCGCCCCGCGACTTCGGGAAATAGCAGCGCACGCGATCGATTGCTGTCGGTCTTGGCTGAAAGCGCCAACGTCCTCCACCCCAGCTCAGAAAGTTGTTGCAGGAGCAAGGTCGCATCTTCCGAGTCGGGCAGATCCGCCTTATTCCGCAGCACCAGAGCTTCGATGCCTGCCGCGGACGCAGCAACCAGCGCCTTCCAGATGAACCAGCGGTTAAACGCGGGACGCGACGCAAAGACCACGATCACCTGATCGACGTTGGCTGCGAGCTCCTTAGTTCGATACTTATCAGTGCGAAACAGAAGTGTCCTGCGGGGTTCGACCGACTCGATCCGCGCCTGATCGGTCGACGTAACGCTCGCTACAACACAGTCGCCGACCACCACGTCTTCGCGCCTGCCGCGACGAGTCGCTTGCCGGATGTGGGCTGCATCATCGATCAACGACTGCCTGCCGAATGTTGCGATCACGCGCGCACGGACTTGCTGCGAGTTCGTCACTCGGCGCAGGCGCTAGGCATCGGCTTGCGGACGAAGAGCGTCCACCTTGGCGGCACAGATGAAGTCGTTCTCCGAAATACCGTTGACCGAGTGCGTGTTGTAGCGAACGACGCAGCGGTTATATCCGACGTGCAGATCCGGATGATGATCCTCGCCATGCGCGATATAAGCCAGCGCATTAACGAACGCGAGTGTCTCGTAGTAGTCCTTGAAGCGGAAAGTCTTTGTCAAAGCGCTGCCATCGACGACCCATTGTTCGAGCACCGACAGCTGTTCTCGCACGTCGGCATCGCTCATCGCAGAGCCTTTCATTTCACGGCAGTGCGATGACAGCAGCTGTTGGATGGATTTCATCGTATTGGGTTTTTGGTTCGAACTCAGGCTGCGGCCTGTAGTAACCGCTCGATGCGGATCGAAGCTGGTGGGTGGCTATCGTAGAACGCTGAGTGAATCGGGTCGGGCGTCAACGTCGAGGCGTTGTCCTGATAGAGCTTCACCAACGCATTGACAAGATCGCTGGCCGAGGCATTGCGCGCTGCAAACCGGTCAGCCTCGAATTCGTGCTTACGCGACATGACGCTTGTCAGCGGTGCAAAAACGAATGTGAACACCGGCAGCACCAGCATGAACAGCACCAAAGCAACTCCCTGATGTGCTTGACCGACTGCAGGTTCAAACCCAAGACCGGCGAAAAACCACGGTTGCCTGATCAGCCATCCGAGCAGCGCCAACACTCCGAAACTGGCAACGAAAGAAAACGTGAGACGCTTCGCCACATGTTTCAGCTTGAAATGCCCGAGCTCGTGCGCCAGCACCGCTTCAATTTCGGGCGGCAATAGCCGCTCAATCAGTGTGTCGAAAAAGACGATTCGCTTCGCGCGCCCGAGCCCCGTGAAATAGGCGTTGCCGTGCGCCGAGCGTCGTGAGCCGTCCATTACGAACACGCCCTTGCTTTGGAAGCCGGTTCGGCTTAACAACGCGCCAATGCGCTCCGCCAAGGCTGAATCCTTCAGCGGCTCGAACTTGTTGAAGATCGGCGCGATCAGCGTTGGATACAACAGCAGTATTAGTACATTGAACGCCACCCACAGCAGCCATACGTAAATCCACCACGCATCTCCGGCCTTTTGCATCAGCCAGATCGTGGCGGCAAGCAGGGGCAGCCCGAGCGATGAAGCAACGATGAGCGACTTGACCAGATCAATGATCCAAAGCCGCGGCGTCATGCGGTTAAACCCAAAGCGCTCCTCTATGCGGAATTGTCGTATCCATGAAAACGGCAGGTCGATCAAGCCAAGCACCAGCGCTATCACGGCCACAACCGCGACTTGATACAACAAATCACTAGCGATTAACCCGCGCAGCGTGTCACTGATCCATTGCAGCCCGCCAAGCAGCGTCAGGCAGACAAGAGCGGCCGCGCCGACCGCGGTCTCAACGATTCTGAGCTGTGTCTTCTCCACGGTGTACAGAGCGGCCTTTCGATGTGCCTCGGGTGACACGCGGTCCGCAAATTGAGGCGGAACGTGCTCGGCGTGTGCGAGGACGTATCGAATCTGACGTGAAGCCAACCAATATCGCACGCCGATCATCAGCGACAGAAAAAACACGAACAGGCTGGTCAGAAGCAGGGCCATGGTTGTTGGTAAAGCACTCGTTGTGTCGTGTTTAAGGATGCGGGGCTCGCTTCTCGCTATGCCAGAATCGCAAGCCAGCAACACGAATGCGTGGGTTAACCGGTCAAAAATTATGTCACAGCACCCTCGCTTCTCGGAGATCAATCTGGTGTGGGTCGACATGGAAATGTCGGGACTGAACCCCGACTCCGACCGTGTGCTCGAAATAGCGGTGGTCGTCACCGGTCCGGAACTCGATGTCATCGACGAAGGTCCGGTGCTCGTGCTGCGACAGGCGGCGAGCGTGCTGGACGGCATGGATCGCTGGAATACGACAACCCATGCGCGCTCGGGACTGATCGAAAAGGTGCGTTCATCCGAACTCGATGAGGAGCAGGCAAGCGATGCACTGATCGAGTTTTTAAAGTCGCTGGTTCCGGCGGGAAAATCGCCGATGTGCGGCAACTCGATCTGTCAGGATCGCCGCTTCATGGCGCGCTGGATGCCACGTCTCGAGGCATTCTTTCACTACCGCAACGTCGATGTCAGCACGCTGAAAGAGCTCGCGCGCCGCTGGCAGCCCGCCATAGTTCGTTCATTCGAAAAAAAGAGCAAGCACGAAGCGCTCGCTGACATTCATGAATCGATCGAAGAGCTAAAGCACTATCGCCGGGAAATGTTTCGGCTCTAGGCTCGTGTTCCCAACTTTCGGCTGTCAGCTTCATTTTCGGACTGCACTGCCGCAGCAACGACGGCGGTGGCGGTGGCGGCGGTTGCTTCCGGCACGTCGCTACTGCGCGTCGTGATCCAGGCGCGACCGAGCGATACGCCGAGGGCCAGCAACACCGGCCCCAGGATCACGCCGATGAATCCAAACGCGAGCACGCCACCGAGAACGCCAAGAAAAATCAGCCCGAGCGACAACGTCGAGCCGCGTGCGATCAGCAAAGGCTTTAGAAAGTTATCAATGCTGCTGATGACCGCGGCGCCCCAGATGACCATAAAAATGGCCCAGCCCGTCTCGCCCTGCAGGTAGAGCCAGATCGCGGCCCCTCCCCATAGAACGACCGGACCCATCGGCACGACCGACAGCACGAACGTGCCGACGGTCAACAGGAATGCGCCAGGCACGCCGGCGATCAAGAATCCGATGTAGGCGACCAGCGCCTGAGCAGCGGCGGTTCCGACGATGCTGATGAACACGCTGCGTGTCGTGCCGACTACGATCGACAACACTTCGTCACTCATGTGGCCTGACAGACGACGCGATATACGGTGTGTCAGTTGCGCGATTCGCTCGCCGTCGCGGTAATAAAAGAAAACAATGAATGCGACCAGCAGCAGCTGCAGCAGCCCGTCGCCAAGTATCCGCACGAAGGCGAGCGACAGCCTTCCGATGGGCTCCAGCGCCCTTTGCAACAATGCCGCGGACTGCGTTCGGTCCGCAAGCAGCGATGTCAGCCACTGGAACATGCTTTCGCCCACAATCGGAATGCTTTTAATTTGCTCGGGAACGTGCAGCTCATCGGCGCGCCAATTGCGCAGCGTCGAAAACAGCGTAGGGAGATGCTCGGCGGCCGCTTCTGCCAGCAGCGCAATCGGCACTATGACCGTGACCAGCATCAACAGCAACATTACCGATGCACTCAGCGTCGAGTTGCTGCGCAGGTTTCCGCGCAACTTCTCGTACGCAGGCCACGTCGCGATCGCGAGTACGCCAGCGACCAGCAGCGCACTGAGAAATGGTTGCAGTACCAGATAGATGCCAATGACAACCAGCGCGGCACCCGCAACCCGAAAGATCAAGTCGAATCTGCCCTGCATCGAAGAGCGTTCGACGCGCGGCGGAAGGGGTGTGGGGTTCGCGGGAGAAGTCATCGTCGATTAGGCCTCGCCGTCAGGAATCGAACCTGAATCCCACGCTTAGGAGGCATGTGCACTATCCATTGTGCTACGGCGAGCGCGCGGCAGTATATCGAGCGATGTGACGTAGACTGCGCGCGCTTTCGAGGCACGAGCGCACGGTAGCGGAACCAGACAGAGCGGGAATGTCCGACGATGCAGGGTAGTCAGCGCCTGTCGCGGCGCAATGGCAATTACAGCGAAGAATCCATTCGCGTGCTTAAAGGGCTCGAGCCGGTGCGGCAAAGGCCCGGGATGTACACGCGTACCGAAAGCCCGTTGCACGTCATACAAGAGGTTATCGACAATGCGTCGGACGAGATTCTGGCGGGCTTCGGTAGTCGGATCGATGTCACGCTAAGCAAGGACGGCGCGGTGACTGTCGAGGACGACGGTCGCGGTATTCCGGTGGGGTTGCATCCGGAAGAAAAAGAGCCGGTCATTCAAATTGTCTTCACACGCTTGCATGCCGGGGGAAAGTTCGATAAGCGCGCCGGCGGCGCGTACGCGTTCTCAGGCGGGCTGCATGGCGTCGGCGTGTCGGTGACCAATGCGCTCGCGTCGCGGCTCGAGGTCACTGTCTGGCGCGACGGCAAGATGCACACGATTGCGTTTGCGGACGGCAACGTCGTACAACCGCTGAAGTCACTTGCCGCAAAGGGTGCCGGCAAGTCGAGCGGCACGCGCGTGAAAGTGTGGCCGAACGAAAAGTATTTCGACTCATCGCAGATTCCGGTCGACGAGCTCGAGCGACTATTGCGCAGCAAGGCAGTGTTGTTGCCCGGCACTGAAATCACGCTAACGACCGAAAAGTCGGGTACGTCGGCGGGGGGCACACAGCGCTGGCGCTATGAAGGCGGGCTCCGCGAATATCTGCTCAGCTCGCTTGACGACGATCCCATGCTGCCACCTTTCGAATCGAGTGGATTCGCTGCAGCCGATGATCCTACGTTTGCGGAGGGCGAGGGCGCCAACTGGGTGATCGTGTGGACCGAAGACGGCGCGGTCACACGCGAGTCGTACGTCAACTTGATTCCAACATCGGCAGGTGGCACACACGAAGCGGGGCTGCGTGAGGGACTGTTTGGCGCGGTGCGCGCCTTCATCGACGCGCATCAGCTTCTTCCGAAGGGCGTCAAGCTGCTACCGGAAGATGTGTTTGTGCGCGCGAGTTTTGTCTTGTCGGCCAAGGTGCTGGACCCACAGTTCCAGGGCCAGGTGAAGGAGAGGTTACTCAGCCGGGATGCGGTACGGCTGGTGTCGTTTTTTGTTCGTCCGCAGCTCGAGTTCTGGCTCAATCACAATCCCAACGACGGACGCCGGCTGGCCGAGCTTGTCGTGTCACAGGCTCAGGCGCGCGCACGCGCCGGCCAAAAAATCGAAAAGAAAAAGAGCTCGGCAGTCGCAGTGCTCCCCGGCAAGCTGACCGATTGCGAGTCGACCGAGCTTGCACGCAACGAGTTATTTTTGGTTGAAGGCGACTCCGCCGGAGGATCGGCAAAAATGGGGCGCGACAAGGAGTTTCAGGCGATCCTGCCGCTGCGCGGCAAGGTGCTGAACACGTGGGAGGTCGAGCGCGACCGGCTGTTCGGTAACGCCGAGGTTCACGATGTCGCGGTCGCGATCGGTGTCGATCCGCATGGACCTAACGATGACGTGAGTTTCGACGGCTTGCGCTACGGCAAGATTTGCGTGCTGGCGGATGCAGACGTTGATGGTTCTCACATTCAGGTTCTGCTGCTGACATTGTTCTTCAGGCACTTTCCACAGCTGGTGCATCGGGGTCACATCTATGTCGCGCGACCCCCGCTGTACCGCGTCGATGTCCCTGCGCTGGGCAAGCGGCCAATGCGGCGTTTGTACTGTCTCGACGAGGCCGAGCTTGATACGACGCTCGAGAAGCTGATAGACGAGAAAGTGAAGGAAGGCAGCTGGTCGATCGCCAGATTCAAGGGTCTGGGCGAGATGAGCCCGGAGCAGCTGTGGGAGACCACGATGAACCCAGATACGCGGCGCCTGATGCGTGTCGGGCTGGGCGATGTCGCCAACGCTGAGACCGCCGCAACGATGACAATGCTAATGGGCAGAGCTGAAAGTCAGGCGCGGCGCGCGTGGCTCGAGGAGCACGGCAACGAAACCGAAGCCGATGTCTGACGGGCAGGCCGGAATCAGGTCCGATACGCGGGCTTGTGCAAGGCGTACTTACAGGCATACTTCGCGGCGCCAACGTTGCTGAAGGGGCCCGATGAACGGGCCGTCCACGACAATCTCGACCAAACTCTTCTCGCCTTTTGCGAAAACCCTCGTCGGTGCGGTGCAGTCGCGCTGGTTTTCGATATTGATCGGCGCGCTCGCGCTTGCTTTCATCGCGACACTGATAGCGGCGACGTTGATCGCGAGCTCCATCCTTACGCCGAGCGTCGCGACGCAGCTTCGCACCACATTTGGTGCTGCCCTACTTATCGCGCTGACCGTTTACCTCGTCGGCAGCCGGATCAAAATCGCTGAGATGCATTCGCGCGCGACTGCCTGGGAGCGAGCGTTCGAATCGATGAAGGTGGGCATGGCGCTTTACGACCGTGATGACCGCCTGATCAATTGCAATCAAGCGTTTCGCGAACTGTATTCAGAGATCGCGCACTTGCTGTTGCCCGGTGCCCAACTTGATGATTTGGTGACCGCCTACTACAACGTGGCGCCGGCGGACGTGATCGATGGTCGTACGCTGGGCGAATTCTTGGACGATGCACACCGCCGTCGGGGCGGCTCGGAGGTCACCGAAGTTGTTCGCCATTTCCACAAGCGCTGGCTGCTGATGACCGACTGCCTGACGGCTGACGGTGGTGTGATCAGCTTCCGCCGTGATGTGACAGAGCAGAAACTGATCGAGCACGAGCTATCAAAGCGGCGCAAGCTGATCGATGACCTGAGCGAGCTCACGTACGACTGGTATTGGCGGCAGGATGCGGACGGCCGATTTGTCGAAATTTCGGAAGCGATGGAGCGGCACTTCAAGCAGTCACGCTCGGAGATGATTGGAAAGCTCCGTTCGGAGATGCCGGCTTTCGAGGCCGCGCCTGAAGCGCATGCCGAATATCTCGGACGCATAGAACGTCGTGAACCGATTCCATGGTTCACGTACAAAACGAAGCGTGGCGACGGCGCCGAAATATGGGTCTCTGTTACCGGCAAACCAATTTTTGACGAGCAAGGACGCTTTCACGGTTACTACGGCGCAGGGCGCGACGTCACCGAGCGCGAGCAGACGTTGGCCGCGCTGCGCGAAAGCGAGGAGCGGTTTCGCGCACTGACGACACTCGTTACCGAGTGGTATTGGGAAACGGATGCCGAGCACAAGGTCACGCGCCTGACCGGAGCGGCGGGCTACGAGGACCGTGCGCAAAAATTGATATGTGGCCGTCGCTTGTGGGAAATAGACGGACTCGATCCTTCGACGACAACCCATTGGGACCAGTTGAACCGCGATATCGCTGAGCGGCGCGCATTCAAGCAACTGAAGCTGAAGCTGCACCCGCAACATCTTGGCCGCGACATGTACTTCGAGATTTCCGGACATCCGGTGTTCAGACTAGGTGAGTTTGTCGGCTATCGTGGCCTCGCCTGGGATGTCACCGAACGTGAGTCGTTGATCGCAAAGATCACGGACAACGAAGCGCGCTTTCGTGCGCTGACCGAGCTGTCTTCCGACTGGTATTGGGAGATGGACGAGGAGCTGCGCTTCACACGGCTGCAGCGCGGACAACGCGATACGATCAATCTCGAAGACGATGACATTATCGGCAAGCACCGCTGGGAATTGCCGGGGGAGTTGATCCGACCTTCGTCATGGGATGAGCACCGCGCCGTGTTGCTTGCGCGCAAGCCGTTTCGCGACGTGATGTTTCGGCGTTGGATGCCTGACGGCTCATTTGTATACAACATCACCAGTGGCGATCCCATCTTCGCAGCGGACGGCAAATT
>DATEOP010000085.1:0-5124 GCA_035274065.1 Burkholderiaceae bacterium | reverse complement strand
AAGAACGCGAAGGCGGGCCAGGTTCAGTTTCGCGCCGACAAGGCGGGCATCGTGCATGCATCGATTGGTCGTGCTTCGTTTGAGGTCGATCGGCTGCAGACCAACCTAGCGGCGCTGATCGATGCATTGAACAAATCGAAGCCCGCATCATCCAAGGGCGTCTTTCTGCGCAAGATTTCGGTGTCGTCGACGATGGGAGTGGGTGTTCGCGTCGACGCGTCTACGTTGAGCTAAACGTTGAACGGGAAAAGGAAGTAGGTACGTAAAGACTTTGGGCTGCACGCTACGTCGGACAGCGATACGGGCGTGCTGCTGTCAGAGACCGCTGGAAGAAGCGAGTTTGAAGACTTCGTTTCTTTAAGTTTGGAAGAGGTTTCCATTCCAGCGCAGACGGGGACCCGAGGAGAGCATTGAAGTGCGCTCAGGAAGTGTGTTGAGACGTGCATCGGTGTTTCGCTTCGGTCGCCGGTTTTTAAACCGGTGCTGAGCATTGCGAAGCACTTTTATGGAGCCAGTGCATGGGTCTTAATCGGCAAGAGAAGGCTGCTGTGGTCGAGGAAGTCGGCGCCCTTGTGGCGTCGTCGCAATCGATCGTGGTGGCTGAATACCGTGGGCTGGATGTGGATGCGATAACCCGATTGCGCAAGCAAGCGCGCGGTCAGGGTGTGCAGTTGCGTGTGCTGAAAAACACGTTGGCGCGTCGCGCGGTCGGTGGAACACCGTTTTCAGGGTTGTCCGACAAGTTCATCGGACCTCTGGTTTACGGTTTCTCCAATGACCCTGTGTCTGCGGCCAAGGTGCTTTCCGGCTTTGCCAAGGACAACGACAAGTTGATCGTCAAGGCTGGCGCGACTCCCAATTTCGTGATGGACGAAAAGGGGGTCAAGCAGCTGGCGCTGCTGCCGAGTCGTGACGAGCTGCTCGCGAAGTTGATGGCGACGATGCAGGCGCCGATCGGTCAGTTCGTTCGCACGTTGAACGAAGTGCCTGCGCGGCTGGTGCGCACGTTGGCGGCAGTACGCGACGCAAAGACGGCGTAATCCACATTCGACAATTGAACCGATACAACGCATTTTCTTAGGAGTTGGTAATGGCACTTTCAAATCAGGAAATTCTCGACGCCATCGGCGCGAAGTCCGTTCTCGAGATCAGCGAACTGATCAAGATGATGGAAGACAAATTTGGTGTTTCGGCGGCAGCAGCGGCAGTCTCGGTAGCTGCGCCGGCGGGTGGCGGTGCCGCGGCTGCGCCAGCTGAAGAGCAAACCGAATTTACGGTGGTGCTCGCAGAGTTTGGTGCGAACAAGGTCAACGTGATCAAGGCAGTACGTGAGCTGACAGGGCTTGGCCTGAAGGAGGCCAAAGATCTGGTTGATGGCGCGCCGAAGCCGGTCAAAGAAGCCGTGAACAAGGCCGACGCGGAAGCGGCGAAGAAGAAGCTGGAAGACGCAGGCGCAAAAGTAGAGATCAAGTGACCGTGTATGCCGCTGGCGAAGCTACCTTCGCCAGCGCTGCCGGACCGAGGCCTTTGAATTGGGGAATTTCGTCCCCAATTCAAAGTCTTCCCTGGATGAACGTACGCGCAGGACACACCTACGCCGCACGGATGCATGCGCTCAGCGCTGCGTCCGTGGCGGCATTTGTCGTCCCCGCGTCCGACATCTTGGGCTAGTTGTTTTGCCCTTCTCTCGTACCGAACGGAGCGTTCATGCCGTACTCGTTCACTGAAAAAAAGCGCATTCGCAAGAGCTTTGCCAAACGGCCGAGCGTGTTGTCTGTGCCGTTTTTGCTCGCGACTCAGCTTGAGTCGTATAGCCACTTTCTGCAGGCCGATGTGCCCCCGGCCAAGCGCGAGAACCATGGCTTGCAGGCCGCGTTCACGTCGATCTTTCCGATCTCGAGTCATAACGGCATGGCGCGGCTCGAGTTCGTCAGCTTTCATCTCGGCGAGCCTCCGTTTGACGTCAAGGAATGCCAACAGCGCGGCCTGACGTACGCGTCGCCGCTGCGCGCCAAAGTGCGGCTGGTGATCATGGACCGCGAGGCGTCAAAACCGACCGTCAAGGAAGTCAAAGAGCAAGAGGTCTACATGGGCGAGATACCGCTGATGACGACCACTGGCTCGTTCGTCATCAACGGCACCGAGCGCGTAATCGTTTCGCAGTTGCACCGTTCCCCAGGGGTGTTTTTCGAACACGATCGTGGCAAGACGCACTCCAGCGGCAAGCTGCTTTTCTCGGCGCGCGTGATCCCTTATCGCGGCTCATGGCTCGACTTCGAATTCGATCCGAAGGACATCTTGTATTTCCGCGTCGATCGCCGGCGCAAGATGCCAGCAACGATTCTGCTGAAAGCTATTGGTCTTTCAAATGAACAGGTACTCGCTCACTTTTTCCGATTCGATACCTTTGCACTGAGTGCCGAAGGTGGCTTTATGGAGCTGGTGCCCGAGAGGCTGCGCGGCGAGACGGCGCGCTTCGACATCACCGACAAGACCGGCAAGGTCATGGTCGCGAAGGACAAGCGCATCAACGCCAAACATATCCGTGACATGGAAGCCGCGGGCATGAAGCGCATCGCGGTGACCGAGGACTATTTACTGGGTCGCGTGCTGGCCAATAACGTCGTCGATCCGGAAACCGGAGAGATCGTTGCCAACGCAAACGATGAGCTGACCGAAGATCTGCTGAAGAAGCTGCGCGCCGCAAACGTGCAGGAGATCCGCACGATCTACATCAACGATCTGGATCAGGGCGCGTTCATCTCGAACACGCTGCGTATCGACGAAACGGGCGATCAGCTCGCGGCGCGTATCGCGATTTACCGGATGATGCGGCCGGGCGAACCGCCTACAGAGGATGCGGTCGAGACGCTATTCCGTCGTCTGTTCTTCGATGAAGACACGTACGACCTGTCGCGCGTTGGCCGCATGAAGGTCAACAGCCGCTTCGGCCGCCCCGAAATCACCGGCCCGATGACGCTTACGCATGAAGACATCGCCGACACGATGAAGCTGCTGGTCGAACTGCGCAACGGGCGCGGCGAGATCGACGACATCGATCACCTCGGCAATCGACGCGTGCGTGTGGTGGGCGAGCTTGCCGAAAACCAGTTCCGCGCGGGACTCGTCCGTGTCGAGCGCGCGGTCAAAGAACGTTTGGGCCAGGCCGAGACCGAAAACCTGATGCCGCACGATCTGATCAACAGCAAGCCGATCAGCGCGTCGATTCGGGAGTTTTTTGGCTCGTCGCAGTTGAGCCAGTTCATGGACCAAACGAACCCGTTGTCGGAAATCACGCACAAGCGGCGTGTCTCGGCGTTGGGACCCGGCGGGTTGACGCGCGAGCGTGCCGGCTTCGAAGTGCGCGACGTACATCCAACGCACTATGGACGCGTATGTCCGATCGAGACACCTGAAGGTCCGAATATCGGCCTGATCAACTCGATGGCGCTCTACGCGCAATTGAACGAGTATGGGTTTCTCGAAACGCCGTATCGCAAGGTAGACAGCGGCCGCGTCACGAACGAAATCTCCTACCTTTCCGCGATCGAGGAAGGCAAGTACGTCATCGCACAGGCGAACGCGCCGCTGGATAAGAGCGGCAAATTTGTCGACGAGCTGGTGAGCTGTCGCGAAAACGGAGAGTTCGTTTTGATGTCACCGGGTCGCGTTCAGTACATGGACATCGCACCGTCTCAGATCGTATCGGTCGCGGCATCCTTGATTCCATTTCTCGAGCACGACGACGCGAATCGCGCACTGATGGGTTCGAACATGCAGCGCCAAGCGGTGCCTTGCCTGCGCCCGGAGAAGCCGTTCGTCGGCACCGGTGTCGAGCGCACTGTTGCGGTCGACTCCGGGACCACCGTGCAGGCACTGCGTGGCGGCACGGTCGACTATGTCGATGCGAATCGCATCGTCGTGCGTGTCGACGACAAGGAGAACGTGCAGGGAGAGGTCGGTGTAGACATCTACAACCTCACCAAGTACACGCGCTCGAACCAGAACACCAACATTAACCAGACGCCGATTGTCAAAAAAGGCGAGTCGATTGCCAAGGGCGACGTAGTTGCCGACGGTGCGTCGACCGATCTGGGCGAGCTCGCGCTTGGGCAGAACATGCTGGTCGCGTTCATGCCATGGAACGGCTACAACTTCGAAGACTCGATCTTGATCTCGGAGCGCGTTGTTTCTGACGACCGCTACACATCGATCCACATCGAAGAGTTGAACGTCGTTGCGCGCGACACGAAGTTGGGACCGGAAGAAATCACCCGTGATATCTCGAATCTTTCGGAAAATCAGCTCGGCCGGCTCGACGATTCAGGCATCGTCTATATCGGCGCCGAGGTAAATGCCGGTGACGTGCTCGTCGGCAAGGTCACGCCGAAGGGTGAGACACAGCTGACGCCGGAAGAAAAACTGCTGCGCGCGATCTTTGGCGAAAAGGCTTCCGACGTAAAGGACACGTCGCTGCGTGTGCCATCAGGCATGAGCGGCACCGTGATCGACGTTCAGGTGTTTACGCGTGAAGGCATCGTGCGCGACCGCCGGGCGCAAAACATCATCGATGACGCGCTGAAGCGGTACCGGCAGGATCTGAACGATCAGCTGCGCATCGTCGAAGGTGACGCGTTCCAGCGGATCGAAAAGCTGCTGTTGCGTAAGGAAGCAACCGGTGGCCCGAATCGCCTCGCACGCGGTACTGTGGTGACCAAGGACTACTTGTCATCGCTCGAGAAGTATCACTGGTTCGAGATCCGTCTGGCTGATGACGACGCCGCAGCACAGCTCGAAGCACTGAAGGATTCGATCGAGCAAAAACGCAAGCAGTTCGATCAGGCATTCGAAGACAAGAAGAAAAAGCTGACGCAGGGCGACGAGTTGCCGCCGGGCGTGTTGAAGATGGTTAAGGTTTATCTGGCCGTCAAGCGCCGTTTGCAGCCGGGCGACAAGATGGCGGGACGACATGGCAACAAGGGCGTCGTGTCGCGCATCGTGCCGGTGGAAGACATGCCGTACATGGCTGATGGAACACCGGTCGACCTCGTGTTGAATCCGCTCGGCGTGCCATCGCGGATGAACGTTGGACAGATTCTGGAGACCCATCTTGGTTGGGCTGCC
>DATEOP010000084.1:0-4177 GCA_035274065.1 Burkholderiaceae bacterium | reverse complement strand
ACGAGATTTATGGAGCGCATCGGCAGCAGATTCAGGTCAAGCCTGACAGCCCGACTCTTGGCGTGAGAAATTGACACGGGTCAATGACCCCGCTTTGGCCAATACTATAGGATGGATTTTCGTAAGTCGCCTCCCGAGCTCCTGTCGCCGATCGCCGAACGTTGTTTGTTCGGGCGCGTATGCATTGCGCAGGTGATGCAGGGCAGTTGACGAAGAACGCCGAGCCGGATCCCTCCACAGGAACACACCATGTCTTCAGTCATCGCAGCCAAGGCGCCCGCCACCGAGGCGCCGAGCATTGCCAGTGGCGAGATAGATACCCAGCCACAGGAAATCGACGGCTTTCAGCTGGTCATCGAGGCGCTCAAGCTCAACGGCATCGATACAGTCTTTGGTTTGCCCGGCATTCCCATTACCGATCTCACGCGCAAGCTGCAGGCCGCAGGTATACGTGTGATTTCCTTCCGTCATGAGCAGAACGCCGGGTATGCCGCTTCCATCGCAGGCTTCCTAACGGCCAAGCCGGGCATCTGTCTGACCGTGTCAGCCCCAGGCTTTCTTAACGGCTTGACGGCGCTGGCCAACGCGACGACTAATTGCTTCCCTATGATTCTGATCAGCGGCTCGAGCGAGCGCGAGATCGTGGATTTGCAACAGGGCGACTACGAGGAGATGGACCAGCTTGCGATCGCGAAGCCGCACGCCAAGGCTGCGTTCCGCGTGTTGCATGCCGAGGACATCGGCGTAGGCGTGGCGAGGGCGATGCGCGCTGCCCTTTCCGGTCGTCCGGGCGGTGTCTACCTCGACCTGCCGGCCAAGCTGTTCCCGCAGACGATCGAAGCGGCACTGGGCAAGGCGTCACTGATCAAGGTGGTCGACCCAGCGCCGCGTCAGATTCCCGCGCCCGACGCCGTGCAGCGCGCGCTCGATTTGCTAAGAAGCGCCAAGCGTCCGCTGATCATTCTTGGCAAGGGTGCGGCCTACGCGCAGGCCGATACGGACATTCGCACACTGATCGAAAGGACCGGAATTCCTTATCTGCCGATGTCGATGGCCAAGGGCCTGTTACCGGACACGCACGATCAGTCAGCGTCCGCAGCGCGTTCGTACGTACTGCCCGAAGCGGACGTTGTGATGCTAATCGGAGCGCGGCTCAACTGGCTGCTTTCTCAAGGCAAGGGCAAGACGTGGGGTGGGAAGAGCGCGAAGGACTGGGGTGGGCAGAGGTTCGTTCAAATCGATATCTCTCCGCAAGAAGCCGACAGTAACGTGCGAATCGATGCGCCAGTGGTCGGCGACATCGGTTCGTGCGTCGCGGCCATGCTTGGCGCGATGGGTTCGAGTTGGCCGAAGCCGCCCAACGAGTGGCTCGACGCCATCACCGAGCGCAAGACGAAGAATGTCGCAAAGATGGGCGAGTCGCTTGCAAAGAACCCGACGCCGATGAACTTCCACAGTGCACTTAACGTCGTGCGCGACATCGTCAAGGCGAATCCGGACGCCATGCTCGTGAACGAAGGTGCAAACGCTCTCGACTTCACGCGCAGCATCGTGGACATGTACAAGCCGCGCAAGCGTCTCGACGTAGGCACGTGGGGCGTGATGGGAATCGGCATGGGCTTCTCGGTCGCCGCGGCCGTAGTCAGCGGCGAGCAGGTCATCGCAATCGAGGGCGACAGCGCCTTTGGCTTTTCCGGAATGGAATGCGAAACGATCTGCCGCTACAACCTGCCGGTGTGCGTCGTGATCATGAACAACAACGGCGTTTATCGCGGTGACGAAGTGAATCCGACCGGCGGACGCGATCCGTCGCCACTGGTGTTCGTTAAGGGTGCGCGCTACGAAAAGCTGATGGAGGCGTTCGGCGGCGTCGGTGCCCTCGCGACTACGCCAGCTGAGCTGCGCGCCGCGATGGAAGAGGCGATCCGCTCGCGCAAGCCGACGCTGATCAACGCGGTGATCGACGAGAAGGCGGGGACCGAAAGTGGTCGGATCACCAGTCTCAATCCGGCCGCAAAAAAGAAAGCGTGACGAATGGATAGGGGACAGTAATGGGCAAGGCATTGGACGGCGTTCGCATCCTGGACTTCACCCACGTCCAGTCTGGGCCGACGTGCACACAACTGCTGGCATGGCTCGGTGCCGACGTGATCAAGGTCGAGCGTGCCGGCGAAGGCGATATCACGCGCGGTCAACTACGTGACATCCCGGCCGTGGACAGCCTCTATTTCACGATGCTGAACGGCAACAAGCGCTCGATCACGGTCGACGCCAAGAAGCCTAAGGGCAAGCAAGTGCTCGAGGCGCTCGTGAAGAAATGTGACGTGCTGGTCGAGAATTTCGCCCCCGGCGCACTCGACCGCATGGGGCTCACTTGGGAACATATCCAGAAGCTCAACCCGCGCATGATCGTCGCGTCGGTGAAAGGCTTCGGCCCCGGTCCGTACGAGGATTGCAAGGTCTACGAGAATGTTGCGCAATGCGCCGGAGGATCGGCGTCGACTACAGGCTTCGACGACGGCCCGCCGCTTGTCACCGGTGCGCAGATCGGCGATTCGGGCACGGGATTGCACCTCGCACTCGGCATCGTCGCGGCGCTGTATCAGCGCAATACGACGGGACGCGGCCAGAAAGTGCTCGCGGCGATGCAGGACGGCGTGCTCAATCTCTGCCGCGTGAAATTGCGCGATCAGCAGCGCCTTGATCGCACGCACGTGATGGAAGAGTATCCGCAGTATCCGAACGGCACTTTCGGTGACGCCGTTCCGCGCGCCGGCAATGCATCGGGCGGCGGCCAGCCCGGATGGATCCTTAAGTGCAAGGGTTGGGAGACCGACCCTAACGCCTACATCTATTTCATCACGCAGGCGCCGGTGTGGAAGGACATCTGCGAGGTGATCGGGCGGCCGGAGTGGCTGGAGGACCCGCGCTACGCGACGCCGAAGGGGCGGTTGCCGCACCTGATGGAAATCTTCGGTGAGATTGAGAAGTGGACCATGACCAAGACCAAGTTCGAGGCCATGGACCTGCTCAACAAGCACGACATTCCGTGCGGCCCGATCCTGTCGATGAAGGAGATAGCCGACGAGCCATCGCTGCGCAAGACGGGAACGGTCGTCGAAGTCGATCACCCGAAGCGTGGCAAATATCTGACTGTCGGTAACCCGATCAAGATGTCTGATAGTGCAACCGAGGTCACGCGCTCGCCTCTTCTGGGCGAGCACACCGAAGAAGTGCTGACGGAACTCGGCTACAGCCGCGACGACATCGCCGCATTGCGCGCCGACGGCGCAATCTAAATCTGCGACAAGGAACTGCACATGCCCCATGACAAGACAAAAGTTCGCAAAATCCTCGACGCCGCCAAAACCGCGGGCCGCACTTCGCTGACTGCGCCGGAAGGCAAGGAATTGTGCGACGCCTACGGCATCCCTGTGCCGAAGGAAGGCGTCGCGACGTCAGCCGCAGAAGCCGCAAAGCTCGCGTCCGGCATGAGCTTTCCTGTCGTGCTGAAGATCGTCTCCCCGGAAATCCTGCACAAGACGGAAGCGGGCGGCGTCATTGTTGGCGTGAAGAGCGCGCAGGAGGTCGAGCAGGGTTTCGCCACCATCATGGCGAACGCCAAGAAGTACGACGCGAAGGCGAATCTTCTCGGCGTGCAAGTGCAGCAGATGCTGTCCGGCGGTCAGGAAGTGATCATCGGTGCAGTCACCGATCCATCGTTCGGCAAGCTCGTCGCATTTGGCCTCGGCGGAGTACTGGTCGAGGTGCTGAAGGACATCACTTTCCGTTTGGCACCGGCGACTCGCGACGACGCATTGTCGATGCTCGACGGGATTGCTGCAGCGGAAGTGTTGAAAGGCGTGCGCGGCGCGGCCGCCGTCGACCGCAATGCGCTGGCGTCGCTAATTCAGAACGTGTCGCAGCTGATCACCGATTTCCCCGAAATTTCCGAAATGGATCTGAACCCGGTGTTCGCGACCAAGAGCGGTGCGATCGCAGCCGACGTACGCATCGTCGTCGACTGGAATCCGCCTGAGCCGCGCTACCGGCCGAAGCACGAAGACATCGTGCGCGACATGAACCGCATCATGAAGCCCGATGCGGTGGCGGTGATCGGCGCCTCGGGCGAGACCGGCAAGATCGGCAACTCGGTGATGAAGAACCTGATCAATGG
>DATEOP010000083.1:0-4214 GCA_035274065.1 Burkholderiaceae bacterium | reverse complement strand
GACCTTCAGCTGCAGCCAGAATTGATGCAATCGATTCGGCACGTGCTCCATTGCCAATCCGGCATGGGACCACTCGACGACCGACTCAGGGTACAGCTTGACGTCGTTTTGCCCGAGCAGTTCGGACAGCACAAACCAGTTGGTCGCGGCCCAATGTCCGGTGTTGCAAAACGAAATCGTCGGCTGACTCATATCCACGCCGTTGCGCTGTGCAACTCGTGTGATTTCTTCCAGCGGCAATACTTTGGCATCCTTGCTGAACCAGACGTCATGACTGATGTTTTTCGCACCGACGATGGTTCCTGGGGTCTTGGCCGCGGGATGTCTCGTTTCGCCGACAAAGAAGGCAACGGGCCTTGCATCAAGCAATCGCGTCGAACCACTTCCGATTACCTGAGCCACTTCATCGCGGGTCGCGATCAACTTCGGGTCGAGCAAGACCTCGAACTTGGATCGAGACGGCTTCGGAACTTCAGTCGACAACGGCAAACCTGCAGCACGCCACGCTGTCATACCTCCGTTTAAAACTGACAGCGTCGGAACACCGGCGGCTTTCAATGTCCAGTAAACACGCGCGGCTGAGCCAAATTCGGTTGGGTTCTTGCCTTCGTAGACGACGACCACCGGAGTCGAGCGGTCGATGCCGAGCTGTTGAATCATTGAGGTCAGCGTGTCTGCGGCCGGCAGTCTGCCGGGACTTTCTGCCGGGCCGCGCCATTTTGAGTACGGCGCGTGCTGTGCACCCGCGATATGGCCGATTTCGTAGGTGGATTTCTCGTCCACCTTGGTTTCGCGGATATCAACGATGCGCAATTTCGGGTCGCTTAGCTTGGCCGCTACGTCAGCAGGCGCGAGCAGAGGCTGCGCCATTGCGACCGCGCAACCAAGCGAGGTCAGCAACGAAACAAATAATCGAACGGACTGACGCATTCTTTGCACAACGTGATCAGTAAGCCCGCGATGATGCCTCATCCTCCTGTGTTGAAGACGCTCCATCTGGTATGTGCTTATTCGCCGTCACAGCTTCGGAGCGCGGCATGAGTACCGCGTTTCGGAGGCTGGTTCTCATCGTGATCTTGGCGGTCGTGGCTGCATCGCTGGGCTATCTCGGATGGCCGTGGCTGAAGAACGCGATGTATTTGAGCGAACTGCTGGCCGAAGAACCGCCACAGAGTCTTCCCATTCCGGTTCAAGGCGTGTCGATGCGCGCGGTGCGGGACACGTTCGGAGTGCCGCGGCCAGGCAACCGCACGCATCAGGGGATCGATATCTTTGCGCCGCGCGGCACGCCGGTCATATCGAGTACGCGCGGTCTTGTGGCACGCATCGGCGAGAACAGCTTGGGGGGCACCGTTGTGTGGGTGCTGGGACCCAGCGGAGACCGACACTATTACGCACATCTGAACAGCGTCGCCGACATCAAGATCGGGCAACGCGTTGTGTCAGGCGATGTGCTTGGCATGGTTGGCACCACAGGTAATGCGCGCGGGACACCGCCGCATTTGCATTACGGTGTCTACCGACGCGGCCGGGGTGCGATCAATCCGTTTCCGCTGCTGGCCAATTGGCTTGCGGAAGACAAGCCGTCGATGCGCAGGCGAGGTACTGATGCCGAGCGAGGCGCCGAATGACGTTGTCGCGCCGTTACGTGCTGAGTGCTGCCGCAATGGCGTACGCCGTTGCGTGGCTTGGTCGTGGTCAAGCGCAGGATCGATACCGGACGGCGCGCGAAAATCTACTTCGCGAAATCGAAGACGATATGCGCGCCACCGCGCGCGAGACCGGCCTTCCAAAGCTTAGCGACCCAGTGCGGCGTGCGATCGGTTCGGTCGCACGCGAGCTTTTTGTTGCGTCACATCTCGCAACTAGCGCGTATGAGAATCGGCCGCTGCCGATTGGTGAGGGACAGACTATTTCGCAGCCGTTCATTGTTGCGCTGATGACCGAGTTGCTGCAGCCGAAGTCGAACGACGTCGTGCTCGAAGTCGGTACCGGTTCGGGGTATCAGGCTGCGGTGTTGGCGGAGTGTGTCGCCAAGGTGTACTCGATTGAAATCGTCGCGACGCTTGCGCGGCGGGCCAGCGCCGCTCTCGAGGCCGCCGGCTACCGTAACGTCGAAACGCGCATTGGGGACGGCTATCTTGGTTGGCCCGAAGCGGCACCGTTTGACGGCATTGTCGTCACTGCTGCGCCCGACCACGTGCCGCCGCGGCTCGTCGAACAGCTGAAGCCTGGAGGCCGCTTGGTTATTCCGGTCGGGCCGCACCGATCGACACAGGAACTGCTCGTGATCCAAGCAGGGCCCGACGGGCGCGCACTCACGCGGCGCACGATTGCCGTGCGTTTCGTCCCGCTAACGCGCTGATATCGGCGGCCGCCGACTGGCTTGGCGGTAGCCGTCGATTGGCTAGACTTCGCGTCACTACTTGCGATCTGATGAACTACCGCCGCCTTGGCCGCTCCGGCCTGAAAGTTTCTGAGCTCTCATTCGGCTCTTGGGTCACGTACGGCAATCAAGTTGACACACGCGCGGCGCGCGAGTTGATGGCGGCTGCCTATGACTCGGGCGTCAATTTTTTCGACAACGCTGAGATTTATGCGCGAGGTCAAAGCGAAGAGATCATGGGCTCTGTGTTGAAGGAGCTCGCGTGGCCGCGCCTTAAGTATGTTGTGTCGACCAAGTTCTATTGGGGCATGGCGGTCGGAAAGGGGGACTTTCCGAACGAGCGCAACACGCTGAACCGCAAATACCTTCGGCAGGCGATCGACGGCTCGTTAAAGCGGCTGCAGCTCGATTACGTTGATCTGGTGTTCTGCCATCGCGCTGACCCGAATACGCCGATTGAAGAAACCGTTTGGGCAATGCATGACATGGTCGAGCGGGGCCAGGCCCTTTATTGGGGCACCAGCGAGTGGACGGCCGATGAAATTCGCGCCGCGTGGCAGATCGCTGATCAGCGTAACCTGCACAAGCCAATAATGGAGCAGCCGCAGTACAACCTTTTTCATCGCAAGCGCGTCGAGCAGGAATACAAACGGCTGTACGAAGACATCGGGCTCGGCTTGACGACATGGAGCCCACTTGCTTCGGGACTGTTATCGGGTAAGTATCGTCAAGGAGTGCCACCCGGATCGCGGGGCGCCCTTGAAAGCTATTCGTTCCTGCGCGAAGGGCTGACCGATCCGGTCAAGAACAACGCAGTGGGGCAGCTCGAGTCGGTAGCCCGCGAGCTTTCGTGCTCGCTGGCGCAACTGTCGCTCGCATGGTGTCTTACGAACCCGCGTGTCAGTACGGTGATTACCGGCGCCACACGGGTCGAGCAGGTGAAGGAAAACATGAAAGCGCTCGAAGTTATGCCGAAACTTACGCCGGATGTTGTGAGCCGAATTGATGCAATCGTCGGGGCCAACGTTGATTAGTACGCCGCGCGGTGCGCCAATTGACGTCGCCAGTAGCGGCAGAGATGCAAAGACGCGAGCGAGCATTGCGCTTTTAGTCGGCGCGTCTTTGCTGGCCGGTGCGGTTGCAGCGCAGCCAGTGCCATGCGCCTCAGTTGCGCCCGAAGTGCGCGATCGTGTGCGGGAAGCCGGTGCCTGCCGCGACGCGGCAGACGATGCAGTACCCGGCGCCTCGCTTGCGCCGCCTGCGACCGTCACGATGAAGTTATCCGATGGAACTGTGGTCAGGGTTCCGAGGGATATCGGCGCAAACATTGGGGTCGATCTCAAAGACGCGCGCAAGCGCGCGACGACCAGTGCGCCTGCGGCGAAGAGTGCTCCACGAGCGCGCGCCCCGACGCAATCCGAGACTAGATCTGCCGGTGATTCGCCATCTCCACAGGAACTCAAGGTGCCGGATGTGCTCGGCCGCAACTATGCCGACCTCGGTAGCACGCTCGGCGAATTCAAGGTCGATCAAATCACGACGGCCAGCGCTGCATCGGCCGGTGTAATCGTTGCGCAGCAACCGTTACCCGGCACTGTGGTGGCCTCGGGCAGCACCGTAAGCGTGCAGGTGTCCGATGGCTCGCTTGCTGCGGCGACAGCGAGCGCAAGCGCAGTGCCGCCCATCACCGACGCTCGAGGGTCGGCGCCAGCGGTGTCCACAGCGGATCCCCCACGAGCCCCGGCAGTCGACTCAACGCCTCCCGCTGCGCGCATCAGTCAGCCTCAGACGCGTGGACAAGTGCCGATCCTGGTGTCAGCGAACAGTG
>DATEOP010000082.1:0-13617 GCA_035274065.1 Burkholderiaceae bacterium | reverse complement strand
AGGTCGTCGTGAACCACCAGTTCGCCAACAGTGAGCTGGCCAGAAATCTCTCTGAACATGTCGACTATCTGGGCATCATTCGCCGCGGCGAACATGTGACGGTCCTGTACCGCCAACGGAGCACGAAGAGGCCAGGTGAGTGGCTCGGGAGGCTCGTCCTCGGCTACGAAGAGGGTGAGATCAGGATTTTCGCGGCGTCGATTTTCTGATCGAACGGACTCCTGTTGCATGAGTGAAGAAATCCGCGACGGCAAGTTCGTCGAGCTCACCTACAAGGTGAGCGACCGGAAAACGGGCGACGTTCTCAGCTGCGTCGAGTTTCCGTTAGGCTACGTGCACGGACACAATGAAATTCTGGCGCCTTCGGTTCACAGGGAACTGGAGGGCAAGTCCGCCGGCGACGTGATCGAGGTGCCGATCGACGGCAATTGCATCTTTGGCGCGAGGGACGAGTCGCTTGTGTTCACCGATCTTCTCGGGAACGTGCCCGAAGAGTACCGTCAGGTCGGCACTGCAATCCTCATGGAGAACGACAAGGGTCGGACGCGTAGCTTCATCGTGACGCGGATCGACGGCGAAACGCTGACGGTCGACGGAAACAATCCGCTCTGCGGCAGGGAGGTCGTCTTCACGCTCAAGGTCGTGACGGTGCGCGACGCGACCGACCAGGAGATGAACGCTGGTGGAGCGGTGGGTGCCGCGCCGAACGTCGACCCGTCAATAATGACGCCGGTCTGAGCGGCGTGGACGCCGCGACTTTTTATGAGCTTAAAGTCCTGACAATCACGACAAATGGGGTGACCTATGAGCGAGCAAAAACCGATCACGAAAGTTCCTGAAGGCGTTACTCGCTTCTATACAACGCGTCAGATGCCGCCAAACACTCAGGGGTTTGTCGGCTACGAAACCGTCTGGAAGCCATTGCAGAAGGAAGTTCCCTACAAGAAGCCCAAGACGCCGTAGGAATCGAACACGGCGTCCTTCGCGTGGATGTTCTGGACAAACTATTCCAGCAGGCTCGCCAACGGCCGCGCCGCATCGTGCTGCCAGAAGTCGACGACGAACGCATCGTCGAGGCTGCGCGACGGCTGAAAGACGAAGGACTGGCCGAGCCAATTCTGCCTCGCGATCTGGAATCGAATCCGCGGCTCGCCGCGTATGCCGAGCTCTACGGCAATCCGCGAGTTGCTCAGCGCGCGGTACGCAAACCACTGATGTATGCCGGCATGATGGTCAAGGCCGGCGATGCCGACGCGATGCTCGCCGGCGTTGCGCATCCGACGGCACGCGTCATCGAGGCTGGACTGATGACGATCGGACTCGCCGACAGCATTCGTACGCCATCGAGTTTTTTCCTGATGATCCTGCAGGACAAGGTTCTAATCTTTGCCGATTGCGCGGTCAACGCCGAGCCGGACGCGGAACAGCTCGCCGACATCGCGCTGGCTTCGGCCGCGACCTGCCGCGCGTTGCTCGATGAAGAGCCGCGCGTCGCGCTGCTTTCGTTTTCGACGAAGGGCAGTGCGCGTCACGCACGTACCGAGAAGGTCGTGCGCGCGCTTGAGATCGCTCAAGTCCGCGACCCACAACTGGCGATTGACGGCGAGCTTCAGGCCGACGCTGCGCTCGTCGATTCAATTGCAAGGAAGAAGTTAAAGAGCGGGAGCGCCGTCGCTGGGCGCGCCAACGTGTTGATATTTCCGGATCTAGACTCCGGCAACATTGCGTACAAGCTCACTCAACACCTTGCGGGCGCGCGCGCGATAGGCCCTATTCTGCAGGGGTTCGCGCGTCCGGTCAGCGACCTCTCGCGGGGTGCGAGCGTCGAGGACATTGTCGCGGCCGCCGTCCTCCTGTCAGCGCAAATCTAAGGGGACGTATTCGCGAGCGGGCGGCCCGTTGTACAGCGTCAACGGGCGGATCAAGATGTTGTTTTCCATCTGTTCCAGAACTTGCACTGTCCAACCCGGCACGCGGCCGATGGCGAAGATCGGCACAAAGAGGTCAGAGGCAATTCCGTTCAGGTAATAGACGACACCCGCATAGAAGTCGACATTGACATTCACTCCGTGGCGCGCGTAGCGCTCCATTGCCTGTACAAGTGCTTCCAAGATTTGATACCACTTGGGCTGCCCCATTTCGCGCGAAAGTTTCTCGACGCCAGCGCGCATGTGGCGGGCGCGCGGATCTTCGGCACGGTACACGCGGTGTCCGAACCCCATCACTGGCTCCTTGTTCGCACGCTTGCGCCTGACATATTCGGCTGCGTTGGCGGCGTCACCGATTTCGTGCGCCATCGCCATCACGTTCTCCGCGGCGCCGCCGTGCGCAGGGCCCGATAGCGTGGCGATTGCGGCTGTGATCGCGGCATGCAGGTTGGCTTCAGTGCCTGCAACGACGCGCGCCGCGAACGACGAAGCGTTCGATCCGTGCTCGGCGTGCAGGATCATGTCGGTGTCCATCAATCGCGCGGTGTCCGCGGTCGGCGCCTCGCCCTTCAGCATGTAGAGGAAATTCGCCGCGTGCCCCAACGTCGAGTCGGGTTCCACCGGCGGACGCCCGTTACGGATGTGCTCGTGTGCTGCGACGATCATCGGCACCTGCGAAGCGAGCCGCACTCCTTTGCGCAGGATCGCCTGCGGCGAGTTGTCGGCCACATCGGGGTCGAATGCGGCGAGCGCCGACACGGCGGTCCTCAGCACATCCATCGGGTGCGCATCTTTTGTAATTTCGATCAGCTTGTTGATTTCGCGAGGCAGCTTGCGCGCAGCCTTCAGGTCCGCATCAAAGCGGGCGAGTTCTTCCTTCCCGGGCAACTCCCCTTTGAGCAGCAGGTAGCAGGTCTCCTCGAACGTCGAGCGCTCCGCGAGGTCGTGAATCGAGTACCCGCGGTAGCGCAATTCGCCGGCGCGCCCATCGATGTAGCAGACGCGCGAGCGATCGAAGTAGACGCCGGCCAGCCCGCGATGGATGTCGGTCTTCTCAGTGCCTTCGCTCATCCCGTAATCTCCATTAATCTTCCGAAAACTGCTGCGCAACGTTCGCGATCAGGACGCTCTGCTGCGGGTACGTAACCAGCGTAAAGTAAAACTGCAGCGCCACTTAAGCGAGGATAACGATGACCGATATGAAGCAGCCCAACCGCAGTGTCGCGCAGGGCCTACAGAGAATGACGCCGTCTGAGGCATTTGTTGAGACGATGGTGGCCCAGGGGGTGACCGATATCTTTGGCATTGTCGGGTCGGCGTACATGGATGCGCTCGATATCTTTCCCGCAGCCGGTATCAGATTCATTCCGGTTGCGCACGAGCAGGGCGCAGTGCACATGGCCGACGGTTACTCCCGCGTCTCGGGTCGACATGGAGTTTGCATTGGCCAAAATGGTCCGGGTGTCACGAACTTCGTGACCGGGGTAGCGGCGGCGTACTGGGCACACTCGCCGGTCGTGATGATCACGCCCGAAACCGGCTCGATGACGATGGGCCTGGGCGGCTTTCAGGAAACCGAGCAATTGCCGATCTTCTCGAAGATCACCAAGTATCAGGGCCATGTGATGAACCCGAAGCGCATCGCCGAGATCACGGCGCGTTGCTTCGATCGCGCTTTGCTCGACCTCGGCCCGACGCAGCTGAATATTCCGCGCGATTTTTTCTATGGCGACATCGAAGTGCAGATCCCGCAGCCGATTCGCGTGGGTCGCGGCGCCGGAGATGAGAGCGCGCTCGATGAAGCGGCGCGAATCCTCAGCGAAGCCAAGTTCCCAGTGATCCTCGCTGGCGGTGGTGTCATTTTCTCCGAGGGCATGAAGGAAGCAATCGCACTTGCGGAACTGCTGCATGCGCCGGTCGCTAACAGCTATCTGCACAACGACACGTTTCCGGCTTCGCATCCATTGTGGTGCGGTCCGTTGGGTTATCAAGGATCAAAGGCTGCAATGAAGCTCATCAGCCAGGCCGACGTGGTGCTCGCACTTGGATCACGCCTTGGACCTTTCGGCACGCTGGCTCAGTATGGTCTCGACTACTGGCCGAAAAATGCAAAGATCATTCAGATCGACGTGGATGCAAAGATGCTGGGGCTGGTAAAGCCGATCTCGGTTGGAATCAACGGCGACGCAAAAGCTGCGGCTGCAGCTCTGACGCGCCGCCTGCAAGGCAAGAATTTGGCTTGCCAGCAGAACAAAGCCGAGCGCGATTCCAAGATCAAGTCGGAAAAGAAGGCGTGGGAGGAAGAACTCGACAAATGGACGCACGAGACCGACCCCTACTCAGTCGAAATCTCGAAGAATTCGAGCCACATGCATCCGCGGCAGATGCTGCGCGAGCTCGAGCGCGCAATGCCCAAGCATGCGATGGTGTCGACCGACATCGGCAACATCTGCTCAGTGTCGAATTCGTACCTGAGATTCGAGGAACCACGCTCAATGCTCGCAGCGATGAGCTTCGGCAATTGCGGCTACGCATTCCCGGTCGCCTGCGGCGCCAAAGTGGCCGCGCCGGACCGCCCGGCGATTGCCTATGTCGGTGACGGCGCGTGGGGAATCAGCCTCAACGAGCTTTTGACTTGCGCGCGCGAGAAGATCGGTGTGACGGTCGTGCTGTTCAATAATGGCCAATGGGGCGCAGAGAAGAAGAACCACGTTGATTTCTATTCGCAGCGCTATCAGGGAGTCGAGCTCGAAAATCCAAGCTGGGTTGCGGTCGCAAAATCGTTTGGCTGCGATGGAATACTGGTTGACAAAGTGTCCGATGTCGGCGCAGCGCTGCAGCAGTCGGTCAAGAATCAAGCCGAAGGCAAGACGACTGTCCTGGAGTTGATGGTCACGAAGGAGTTGGGCGACCCGTTCCGACGCGACGCATTATCGAAACCGGTGCGGCATCTGCAAAAATACAAGGAATATGTCTAACCCAACCAGGAGACTTCGATGCAAGTGAATCTTCCTTTGCAGCGCCGACGGCATCTGTTTGCATTTACCGCTGCTGTTGCAGCAAGCACACTATTGCCGCTAGTCGTGCATGCGCAGGACAAGTATCCATCGCGTCCGATCGAGTTGATCGTTCCATGGGGCGCGGGCGGCGGCGCCGATCAGCTCGCGCGTCGCGTCAGCAAGTTACTCGAGCCTGATCTGAAAACATCAATCCCAGTGATCAATGTGCCGGGCGCGACGGGCAATACCGGCATGACCAAGCTGATGTCCGCTGCACCGGAAGGCTACTCGGCCGCGATTTTGATCGGCGATACGCTGTCGACAATTGCCGGCGGCGGCCGCTGGAAGCTGACAGACGTAATACCGCTCGGTGTAATGATTCGTCAACCGACTGGTCTGTACGTCAAAACAGACAGCAAATACAAAACGTTTGAGGACTTGCTAGCCGATGCGCGCAATAACGAGCTGAAGGTCGCCATCCTCGGCTTCGGCAGCGCCGATGAAATCCTGATCAATCAGATCAACGCGAAAGGAGCGAAGCTGAGAATGGTGCCATTCGCTTCGCCCGGCGAGCGCTATTCATCAATTCTCGGCGGTCACGCTGATGTCCTGGTAGAGCAGGCAGGCGATATTCGGTCGTTTCTCGATAGCAAGCAGATGCGACCGCTGGTGTTTTTTGCCAGCGCGCCTGCACCGGGCTTTGCATCGGTACCGCTCGCGAAGGACAGCGGGTTTCCGATTGTTATCAACCAGTTTCGCTCGATTGTCGTACGTGCGGGCACTGATCCGAAGCAGGTCGCGACATTGTCGGCGGCGCTGGAAAAAGTGGCGCGCTCACCTGAGTTCGTCAAGTACCTTGAGGACGAACTCGCCTACGCCGACAGTTTCATTCCAGCGGCCCAGGCCGGCGCGTTTCTTGAGCGCGAGTTGAAGTCGATCGAACAGAACGCGCCAAAGAAACAGTAGTGCTGTGACGCCGGCTAAACGGCCGGCGAAGGGACCGCATGAAAGAGCGTTTGCGGCTCGTGCTGCCGCACACCGTGCTGTTGCTGATCGCCGGATTGTTGTACTACGCGGCGTCGTTGATTGACACATCCGGCGCCGGCGGCACGCGCATCGGTCCGGATTTCTGGCCGAAGGTCATCATCGGCGCGATGGCCGCGCTATGCATCTACGAGATTGGCAAGCGGCTGATTTCGGGCAACACGCACGATGCCGCAGGCTTGATCGCAGGGCTGGATAGCGCTCCGCTCGAAATTGAAGGAACTCCGGCAACAGCGGAAGCGTCAGTGACGACCCGCGCACAGTCCGGTCATCGTGAGCTCGTTGCCGGCCTGGTGGTGATCGCGACTTTTGTCTTCGGTGTCGCTTACGTTGGATTCTTCGTGGGTACTGCGCTATTTCTCGCCTTGTTCTCGTGGATCGGTGGCTACCGCCGCGCGTTGCCAGTCGTCCTGGTCAGCATAATCGGCGCGTTCGTGCTACTGGTGCTCTTCATGCGCATCGCGTACATCTCTCTACCGCTCGGGGCCGGCCCGTTCCAACAGCTGTCCGTGCTGTTGCTGCGGCTGATCGGCGTTTAGCGCCCAAGTAGACGATGGACGTTCTTGTCAATCTGATCCATGGCCTGATCAACATCTTCACTCCGCTGAACTTTGCGGTGATCGTGATCGGCCTAGTACTTGGCATGCTGGTCGCAGTGCTGCCTGGCCTAACGCTCGTGATGGGTGTCGTGCTCGCGCTGCCGTTCACGTACAAGATGGGAGTCGAGACGGCGCTGATCCTTCTGACCGCGATGTATGTGTCAGGCACGTACGGTGGCGCGATCACATCGATCCTGTTCCGCATTCCCGGCGAGCCGATGGATGTGCCGCTGCTGTGGGATGGTTATGCGATGACGCGCCGCGGACAGGCAGCAAAGGCGCTTGGATACTCACTGATCGCAGCGCTAGTCGGCGGACTTTTATCTGCGGTCGTGATGGTTGCGTTGTCGAAACCTGTTGCGAATCTCGCGCTGCGTTTTTCGTCGCCCGAGTTTTTCGCGATCACAGCGTTCGGACTGGCGAGCGTCGTCGCGCTTGGCGGAGGCTCGCTAGTTAATGCGCTGATCAGCTTGTGTGTCGGGCTGTTGATCGCGAGCGTCGGCGTCGACGCAATCTATGGTGCTGAGCGGCTGGCGTTCGGAGTTCCGTTTCTGCAGGACGGTATCGAGTTCCTGTTGGTGATGGTCGGCGCTTACGGCATCGGTGAAGTGCTGACTAGGCTGCACGTTGGTTTTACAGCTGACGTTAGCGAAGCCACCGGCACCTCAACGCGATTCAAAACTGCGTTTCCGCGACTGGCGGAGCTGCTCGCGATCAAGGGGTCGTTTATGCGCGGTACGGCGACTGGCATTGTGGTGGGCATTGTGCCGGGCGCTGGAGCAACCGTATCGGCGTTTGTAGCGTACGGCATCGAAGGTCAGTTTGTTTCCAAGAGCAAGAGCGGCTACAAGCTTGGCGAAGGCGCACCGGAAGGCATCGTCGCCGCTAAGTCGGCGGCCACCGCGTCCGTCGGCGGCGCGCTGGTGCCGTTGCTGACGATGGGAATCCCCGGAAGCGGCGCCACTGCGATCATGCTGGCCGCATTTTTGCTGCATGGAATTCAGCCCGGCCCGCAGGTGTTCATTTCAAGCACGTCGCTTATCTACACTGTGTTCGCAGCAGTGTTCGTCGGCGTGATCGGCATGTGCATACTTGGCTACTTTGCGATCAAGCCGCTGTGCAGGGTACTGGATGCACCGGAAGCGGTTGTATCGGCCTTCGTTGTCGTGTTCTGCTTCATCGGTGCCTTTGCTGCACGCAGTAACCTATCGGATCTGTATGTAATTGCAATCTTCGGGCTTGTGGGGTTCTTGTTCGAGCGCTTCAGCTTTCCGATTGCACCGCTGGTGCTTGGCACGATCCTCGGCCCGTTGACCGAAAACGCCTTCATGACGACGATGGTGAGCTTTAACAACGACTGGACAGTATTCTTTACTCGCCCGATCAGCGGCACGATCTTGGTGCTCGCGATCATCGGGCTTGCGTTTCCATTACTGCGCACGCTGTGGGAACGCCGAAGTGGGAAGCGCGAACCTCATCGAATTGCCGTGTCCCGATGAACGACCGTATTGATCGCAACGTAGCTTCAGCAGCGCAGGAAGTTGCCGCGCTGATCGCGCGCGCGCGAGCCGCGCAAGCGGTAGCCGACGAATATGACCAAGTTCGCACCGACGAGCTGGTTGCCGCGGCCGGCTGGGCGATCCTCGAGCCGGCGCGTAATCGTGAGCTCGCCGAACTGGCTGTGTCCGATACCGGAATTGGCAACGTCGAAGACAAGGTTCGCAAGAACCATCGCAAGACGCTTGGGCTGCTGCGCGATCTGCAGGGCGCGCGCAGCGTCGGCGTGATCCGGCATGATCCGCCGCGCGGTGTCATCGAGATTGCGCGCCCGGTGGGCGTGGTGGCCGCTATCACGCCTTCGACCAATCCGGCGGCGACTCCAGCGAACAAGATCATCAACGCACTGAAGGGCCGCAACGCAGTGATAGTCGCGCCTTCGCCGAAAGGATGGACTACGTGTGCTCGCTTGATCGAGTTTGTGCATGAGCAGCTCGACCGTATCGGTGCCCCGCGCGATCTGGTTCAGACACTGCCGTCGCCCGTGACAAAAGATGTGACGTACGAACTGATGCGGCAGGCGGATCTGGTTGTTGCGACCGGTTCACAGGCGAACGTTCGCGCCGCGTACGCGAGTGGCACCCCTGCATTTGGCGTCGGTGCCGGCAATGTGGCTGCAATCATTGACGAAAGCGCTGAGCTCGATGTCGCCACCGAGAAGATTTTGCGATCGAAGACTTTCGATAACGCGACCAGCTGCTCATCCGAGAACAGTGTCGTTTTGGTAGATGCCATTTACACCGCGGCGGTCAATGCGTTCAAAACGCATGGTGCCGTGCTGCTGTCGTCCGACGCCAAGCGGCAGCTGCAACAAACGATGTGGCCCGACGGGAAGTTGTCGGCGCGCGTGATCGGCCAGTCTGCTGCATTGGTCGCAGAACGCGCCGGCCTTTCAGAAGTAGCAGCGGCTAAGCCACGTGCGTTACTCGTTGAGGAGACGGGTGTTGGGCCAGAGTATCCATTTTCGGGCGAGAAGCTGAGTCCGGTCCTGACCGTTTACCGTGCGCGCGATTTCGACGATGCGCTAAAGATCGTCAAACGTATTTACGCCTTCATCGGCGCCGGTCACTCAGTCGGACTGCATACGACACGCGGCGAGCGCGCGCTTGAGCTGGGCAACAAGCTGCCGGTGTCGCGCGTAATCGTCAACCAGGTGCACTGCGTGGCGACTGGCGGCAGTTTTGACAACGGCCTGCCGTTTTCGCTATCAATGGGCTGCGGTACCTGGGGCCGCAATAATTTCTCCGACAACATGAACTACAAGCACTACTTGAACATCACCCGCGTATCGACCACCATCCCGGAGGATGTTCCTCTGGAAGACGAAATCTTCGGCGACTATTTTGCCCGCTACGGCCGCGCCTGAGTCGCGGATGCGGACGGTACGTCAGCTAGTCGACGCGCGCGCGACTTCTGATCCGCAAGAGACGTTTTTTATCGCTCCTCACACAGGGCGCTCACTGACCTTCGGCGAGCTTCGCAACTCATGCGGCGCGATCTGCGCAATGCTGCAGGCGCGAGGTTTGAAGCCTGGTGAACACGTATCGCTGGTGCTGGGGAACGGCATTCAAACGATCAGGCTGTTGCTCGGCGCGATGTATGGCGGCTATTGCGTGCATCCTGTCAATCTGCTGTCGCAGCCCGCGCAAATGCAATACGTCATCGACCATGCCGACGCGCGCGTCGTGTTCGCTGCGCCCGACTGGTGTCAACGGGTGCGTGAGCTGACCGCCGATATTGCGCGGCCGATCGACGTTATTGAGGTTGATCCCGACGGCGCTTTGCTTCCTGGTGAGGATTTTGATCTGGGGGCGCGGACGCTGCCGGCTGATCCGGGACCCAATGCCCTGGCGTTGCTGATGTACACGTCGGGCACTACGGGCCGACCCAAGGGTGTGATGCTGACGCATGCAAACCTTGCGGCCAATGCGGTTGCAATCAGCAACGAGCATCGTCTGCAGAGCACCGATCGCGTCGCGGCAGTGCTGCCGCTGTATCACATCAATGCGTTTGCGGTGACGATGCTTTCACCGCTGTCGCATGGCGGCAGCCTGGTGATGCCCCCAAAGTTCTCTACTGCCGGGTTTTGGGATTTGGTTATCAATCACCATTGCACATGGTTAAACGTCGTGCCGACCATCGTCTCTTATCTGCTCGAAGGCGAGAGACCCGAGCGTGAACGGCTTGCGCAGATTCGTTTTTGCCGCTCCGCTTCCGCGGCGTTGCCGCCCGAGCACCATCGGGCGTTCGAAACCAAGTTCGGTATCGGAATTATCGAGACAATGGGACTCACCGAGACTGTCGCACCAGCGTTTTCGAATCCTGTTGAAGCTCATCTGCGCAAGATCGGTTCGATCGGACGCCCGTCCGGCTGTGAAGCTCGCATTGTCGATGCAAGCGGCATATCGCTGCCGGATGGTCAGGTCGGAGAGATTGTTATCCGTGGACCGCAAGTGACTCCGGGTTACTACAAGAATGCGGAAGCAACGGCTAGTGCATTCTTCGATGACTGGCTACGCAGCGGGGATCTTGGCTTTCGCGACGCCGATGGGTTTTATTTCATCAGCGGCCGGATCAAGGAGCTGATCATCAAGGGTGGTGAGAACATCGCGCCGCGTGAGATCGACGAAGCGCTGCTTCGGCATCCTGCGGTGCTCGACGCCGCGGTAGTCGGCATTCCCGACCGCCACTACGGTCAGGACATCATGGCGTGCGTGATTGTGCGCAGCGGATATCAATGTTCCGAGGAAGAGTTGCGCGATTTCTGTAATCGCGAGCTTGGACGCTACAAGACGCCGAGGGTGATTCGCTTCGTTGAAGAGCTGCCACGCGGCCCGTCCGGAAAAGTGCAACGTCTGAAGCTCGCTGAACTCCACTTCGAAGTTGCTGGTTCTTCGGCTGTAATCGGCGAGCGCGCGCGATGACTTTCGCGCGGCCTGGCGTTTATCGTTCAAGCGCGTCCGCCGCGTGATGCGCCTGCTCGATTGGCTGCCGTTCGCACGATGGCTGCCGGAAGTGCGACAACGCGGCGCGGTTCGCGCCGATGCATTCGCCGGCCTGACCGGTGCCATTGTTGTACTCCCGCAAGGAGTGGCCTTCGCAACGCTGGCAGGAATGCCGCCCGAATACGGACTGTATGGCGCAATGATCCCGTGCGTGATCGCCGCGCTTTTTGGATCGAGCCGCTTGATGGTGACTGGCCCGGCCACAGCCATTTCGTTGACGATCCTGGCGCTGATCGCTCCGATCGCAACGCCGGGTTCACCGCCGTACATTGCGCTGGTGCTGACGTTGACTTTTCTGGTTGGCGCTTTGCAACTGGCACTTGGACTTGCGCGCGCCGGCAGGATGGTCGATCTTGTGCCGCATTCGGTCATCGTCGGCTTCACTGCCGGCGCCGCGATCTTGATCATCAACAGTCAGCTCGGTGCTTTTCTGGGGCTGGAGTTGTCACGGGGTACGAGCGTTATGGATAATCTTCGCGCGGCGGTCACGCAGCTGCGCAACGTTGCTCCGAGTGCGCCGCTTGCGGGATTGCTGACGATCGGTGCCGTGCTCGCATGGCGGCCGCTGAACAGGCAGGTGCCGGCGATGTTGGTGGGCGTTACGGTTGGGTCGGTCGCGGCGTGGTTGTTTGCACAGCACGTCCCGGACTGGCCGCAACTGCGGACGGTGGAAGCACTGCCAGGTGCGTTGCCGCCGTTATCGCTGCCCGATCTTTCTCTCGATACGCTGCGGGCATTGTTCGCAGCGACGATGGTGATGACATTACTGGCACTGACCGAGGCAGTGGCGATCGCGCGCGCTCTTGCGCCTCGCTACGGTGACAAGCTCGACGGAAATCAGGAGTTCATCGGTCAGGGTCTGGCCAATCTTGCGGGTTCGTTTTTCTCTGCGTATCCCGTCAGTGGCTCGTTCAACCGATCCGGCGTCAATGCCGTATCCGGTGCGCGTACGCCTTTCGCTGCGATCTGTGCTGCACTGTTTCTGATTGCGATTCTGTTCTTCGTTGCTCCGCTTGCGCGATATCTGCCGTTCGCTGTCATCGCGGCGCTTCTGTTTCTCGTCGCGTGGGGACTGATCGATTTTCGCGAGATCAGGCGCATCTGGGACGAAGAGAGACGCGAACGCTGGCCGTTGGTGGCGACTTTCATCGCGACGATCACACTGTCGCTAGAGTGGGCGATCCTGCTAGGGATTACGGTGGCACTGCTGGCGCAGCGATTCGCTCGCCGTTGACGAAGAGGTGAAGACGCCAATGAACGCAATTTTGATGACGGGGCCCGGTGGTGTCGACGTGCTTAAGCTGATGACGCAACCGGTGCCGCAGCTTTCGAGTCCGAAGCAACTACTGATTCGAGTGCGCGCGGCTGGCGTCAATCCGCTGGATGCCAAGATCCGCAAGCAGCACATCTTCTACCCGAACAATCTACCGGTGATTCTCGGGGTGGAAGGAGCTGGCGTCGTCGAAAAAACAGGCGGCAAGGTCACGCGCTTCAACGTTGGTGACGAGGTTTACTTCTTCGGTAACGGGCTCGGAGCGGAACCCGGCGCTTATGCTGAGTACACGTTGATCGAAGAAGACTACGCGGCGCGCAAGCCGGTCAAGCTATCGATGGTCGAAGCGGCCGCGCTTCCCGTCGTTCTGATCACGGCCTGGGAAGCGCTGGTCGATCGAATCGCGCTGAGGTCCGGCGAGAAGATCCTCATTCACGCTGGCGCCGGCGGGGTAGGTCACATTGCCGTGCAACTCGCACGAGTGCGCGGCGCTTCAGTGGCAGCGACCGTCAGCGGAGAAGAAAAAGCACAGTTTGTCCGAAGCCTCGGCGCCGAGCTTGCGATCGACTACCGCCAGCAAGACTTTGTGCAGGAAGCGATGCGCTGGACCGATGGAAGCGGTGTAGACGTGGTGCTCGATACCGTCGGAGGGCCCACGTTCTGCAAGTCATTCGAGGCGCTGCGGTTGTACGGCCGGATGGCGACATTGCTGTCGACCGCCTGTGAGTTAGGCGATATCAACAAAGCTCGGTTGCGCAATCTCAGCATCGGGCTGGTCCAGATGAGCGCGCCACTATTCCTTGGAAACGCCGAGGCGCGAAGAGCGCAGACTCGAATACTCGAAAGCTGTGCGACTCTGCTGGATCAGGGCCGGCTAAAGGTCTCCGTCAGCTCGGTCCTGCCGCTGCGCGATGCAGCGACCGCGCATCGCATGATCGAAGAGGGACACACCGCTGGAAAAATCGTGCTGCAAATCGATTGATGATCGTGCGGCAATCAAGCCGCTGCCGCGGGCTGTTTCTTTTCGAACAGCTGCTGCCGCAGCCACTGCTTGACCTCGGCCGCCAGACGTACGACAGTCGGATTGGTCGGGTCGCGCGGTCGCTCGAAATCCACTGTCTTGATCTGCTCGATGCGTCCTGGCCGCGGACCCATGATCGCGACGCGGTCCGACAGCTTGATCGCTTCATCGATGCTGTGCGTGATGAAGAC
>DATEOP010000081.1:0-8690 GCA_035274065.1 Burkholderiaceae bacterium | reverse complement strand
TGGCCGAGTTCGCCGCGAACCCATTTTAAAGCGGCCGTCCGACACCAAGTACCGGTGATGCGATGATCGCGCAGAAGCGGCGCCAGCAGCGGGCGACTGGTCGTACGACTCATTAGCTTGGGAGAACTTGCATGACGGAGTTCGGAACCATCACATCTCAGATGGCGCTGCTGATCATTGTCGGCATCGTCATCTTCTTCGTCCTGGTTATCTGGTCGATCAGGCGTCACCGTGATCCGTTGCTGCGCGTCGAGTGCGACGCATCGATCGACGAGCTGATTCCGTCACTGGCCGGGCTCACGCTCAGTACTGCCGTTGATGGCAACAGCGTCGAGATCCTGGAAAACGGCGCCTTCTTCGACGTGCTAGTCGAGGAGATTGCAAAGGCGAAGCGCTCGATTCACTTCGAGCACTTTTTGTGGAAAGAGGGTGTGTTGGGCACACGTATCGCCGATGCGTTGTCGGCGCGCGCCCGGGCGGGCGTCATCGTCCGCGTGCTGGTTGACGCCAACGGATCACGGAAGATAGGCAAGGCGGTCGAACAGCAATTGAAAGACGCTGGGTGCAAGCTGGTGAAGTTTCACTCGTGGCACCTGCACAACATCGGCGTGATGAACGAGCGGGACCACCGCAAGCTCGTAGTGCTCGATGGCCGAGTCGCTCTGCTGGGAGGTCACTGCATTGTCGACTTCTGGCTCGGCAACGCCGAAGACAAAGACCACTATGCAGACGTCAGCGTCCGGCTGCGCGGCCCCATCGTGCACAGCGTGCAGGCAGCGTTCAGTGAAAATTGGGTCGGCGAGACAGGCGAGCTGTTCATGGGCGACGATGTTTTCCCACGGCTCGAGCGTGCCGGCGACGTCACCATCCACGCCGCCTACGTGAAGCCGGAAGGTTCCGCGCCCGCCGTGAAGATCCTGCACCACGCGGTGATCTGCTGCGCGAGAAAGAGAATCTGGATCCAGAATCCCTACTTCATTCCCGAGCCTGATGCGATCGACGCGTTCGGCGAGGCTGTCAAGCGCGGCGTCGACGTGCGGGTGATGATGCCGGCGACCAGCGGCTCGGATAATCCGATGGTGCAGCATGCGGGGCACCGTAACTTCGAGAAGCTGCTGCGTTGTGGCGTTCGGCTTTTCGAGTATCCGTCAACGCTGCTGCATCAGAAGGTCATGACGATCGACGGCGTGTGGTGCGCGATCGGATCGACGAATTTCGATGACCGATCGTTCGAGACCAACGACGAGATCACGCTGGGTTTTCTCGACGCAACGACAGCGAACCGCCTCGACCAGATTTTCGAGAAGTACGCTCCAAAGTGTCGCGAGATCAAGCTGGAGAAGTGGCGCAAGCGCAGCTTGACGCATCGCTTCGTGGACAACGTCTTTTACCTGTTCAACGAGTTGCTCTGACCTGCCTAGTAGATGCGCAGCATCAGTTGCCACTGCCCGACGTGGTCGGCCGAGCCAGCGATTTGAGTAGTTGATCGAGCAGATCCGATACATCCTCCTGCCGATCAACGAAGAAGCTCGCCCGGCTGGTGTGGGCCGGTTCGACGCGCACCGTTGTCCAGTTCGCAGGCGCCTGCGAAAAAACCAGCTCGTCAGTCTCGTCATCGCCGACGAACAAAACACGTTCGACTGGCTCACGTCGCGAGAGATCAACGAGCGCCTCGAACTTGGTGAGTGCCTTCGGCGGCAAGAGGTTCAATACGAATTTGCCTCCGATCACACGTGGTGCAGGTACGAGTTGCTGCACTAGCGCGCTGAGCCACTCCGCAGCCCTTGCGCGATCTGCAGCGAGACGGTAGTGAACGGACAGCGTGAGTCCTTTGTCTTCGATGATGATGCCAGCGTCGCTCTCCGGCAGAGCCAGCCGATTTTTCAACTGCGCGACCCATGCGGTGCATGCGCGCCGCATCGCGTCCGCGTCGACCGCCGCGACGGTCCCTTCGGAGCCGTGATTGCCGATGCAGTAGCGAACGTCGCCGGGAATACGCGCCCGTAAGTCCGCCAGGCTTCGTCCGGAGATCACTGCAACCAATGAGCGTTGGGCGAGCTGCGCCAGTCGCTGCTGCACACCGATTGGCAAGCGAGCGTCGTTCGGCCGACTTACGATCGGTGCAAGCGTACCGTCGAAGTCGAATGCGAACAGCGCACGAGCCAGTGCGAGGTCACGCAGCGCGACCTGGCCTTCGGGCGATGACAGAGGCTTCATCTGAGACTCGGTCGTGCGTCCGGCGAGCCTCATGCGCATGCTTTCTGATCGACCGGCATTGGCACTGATTAAGTCCCGCCGTTTTCGCCAACCCGCACCGCGAAGCGCTCGCGGCGCCGCAGCCGTGCTGCATCAACCAGCATGCGTCCGGCCCATCGATAAACGTTCAGTTCACGCACGGCCGCACGTAGATTCACCATCCGTTCGTGCTGCTCGTGCTCCGGCATCAACAGTGCGCGGTGCAGTGTTGCCGCTGTCTCTTCGATGAAATAGGGATTGACAATCAATGCCTCGTGCAATTCGCGCGAGGCTCCCGCAAACTGACTGAGGATCAACACTCCGCGCTCGTCGTCGCGTGCGGCGACGAACTCCTTGGCGACCAGGTTCATTCCGTCGTGCAGGCTCGTAACCATGCAGACATCGCACGCTTGATAATGCGCACGAACCGATGACTCGGTGTGGTGCTCGATCAGCAGCCGGATGGGTAGCCACCCATTGCGGCCGAAGCGATTGTTGATTTCATCGGCAGCCGCGCGCACGCGTTGCTCGAAGTGCTGATAGTCATCAAGCGACGAACGCGACGGCGCCGCGATCTGCACGAAAGTAAAGCGCCCGACCCACTTCGGATGCAGCTCAAACAGACGTTCGACGCTGCGCAGTCTTTCGACGATTCCTTTTGTGTAGTCGAGCCGGTCTACACCCAGCCCGAGTAAATGTGAGTCGTCGAGCCCCAGGCCGGTACGAATGCGGGCACGCACTGCGCCGACAGTCTCTTCATTGCCAGCGGTATCCGGCCACGCTATCGAGATCGGATAGGCCTCGACCATCGTCAGGTGACCGCCAAACGAGACGGTCGAGCTTTCGTATTCGATACGCGCCTCGAGAAAACGATCCACTGTCTGCAGAAAGTTATTGCAGTGATACCGCGTATGAAACCCGAGGATCGTGCTACCCAGCAAGCCGTCGATGATCTCGCGGCGCCACGGACAAATGCCGAACGATTCGGGATTCGGCCAGGGAATGTGCCAGAACGTGATGATCGTCGCGCGTGGTAAACGCTTGCGCACCAGTTGCGGAAGCAGCGCGAAATGGTAGTCCTGGATCAAAACGATCGGATCGTCGGAGTGCACTTCCTTGAACACCGCGTCTGCGAACTTCTGATTGACTGCAACGTATTGGTTCCAGTCTTGCATTCGGAACGTGGGGCGAACATGCGCGATGTGGCAGAGCGGCCAGAGTCCCTCGTTTGCGAGGCCGTAGTAGTAGCCCTGTTCTTCTTCGTTGCTGAGCCAGACTCGCCGCAGCGTGTACGTCGGGTCCGCCGGCGGTACGCGCAAACGCCCGGACGAGTCCGCCGATTCGCGATCGGCAGATCCGCTGCCATGTGCGATCCACGTGCCGGCACACGCGCGCATCACCGGCTCAACGGCGGTGACCAACCCGCTCGCCGGTCGCTTGATCTGAATCCCTTGGTCCGATCGGACGTGGATATACGGTTCGCGGTTCGACACAACGATGACCTCGTCGCCCGAGAATTGTTCGTCCAGCAACCGCCGCAAAGCCTGGGGCCCCCACTTAACGGCGATCGCGTCCTGCTCGCTCCGCTCGTTCTCGAGGTCACGCAGCAACGCGCGCAGGTCTGGTATCAGCGGCTGAAGCTCGGGACTGGGCTGCGAAAATGGCCTGATCACTCCATCGCCGCGGAGCATCGCGCGCACGCCGGCTATCCAGCCGCGCCAGCTTACGTGCGCCACTGCAATCGTGATCAGCGCGACGACGATGCCGAGCCCGGTGAACAGCAGCAGGATGTACTTGCGCGTGTCCTCGCTGCGCCGTTGCACGAAACTCATGTCATGCAGCATCACCAGCGTCGCAAAGACGTCGTCGCCGCGCTTTAGTTCGGCCGTTGATACATGCAACGGTCCCCGTGACGACTCGAGCAGAAAGCCGGTACCGTTCCGCCCAAGCTTGCGCACGCTGCACTCTATCGATGCCGGAAAGCTGCGCGTCTTCTGTATCAGTTGGCCGTTGGCGTCGCACAGCGCGAGCGCATACAAGCGCTCGTCAACGGTCGCCCGTTCCAGCAGCGCATCGATACGTGCATGTGATTTCGATTCAAGCAAATCGCCTAGCGGTTCCTCGAACGATCGGGCGATAAAGCTGGCGCGTATATCGAGATCGCGCACAAACCAGCGTTGCGTCAGTGAGTCAACCAGCGGTATCGACAGATACGCAACCGCCACGATTGCGAGCAGCAGCGGAAGCAGAAAACGCAACGAGAGCCGTAGGGAGCGAATCATTGATCAATTGATGCTGAACCGGACGCACGAAGCACCGGTGGCCATTTCAAATTGCGTCGTCCCACTGTCGGCTCAGCCGCTTTGCACACATGATGATGCCGACCATGCTGTAGGTCTGCGGAAAATTGCCCCACAGCTCGCGAGTGCCGACATCGATGTCTTCGGCGAGCAGACCGAACCGATTACGACACGCAAGGACCTTCTCGAACTCGGCGCGTGCCCGCTCGCGTTCGCCCAGCATCGCGAGTGACTGGATCCACCAGAAAGTGCAGACAAGGAAGGCGGTTTCGGGAGGACCGAAGTCATCGGGCCGATCGTAGCGGAGCAGAAAATCACCCCTGCGCAAATTAGCCTCGATGGCTGCGACGGTGCCATGCAACCGCCGGTCTGATGCAGGCAGAAAATCGAGCTCGGTCATTACCAGCAGGCTCGCATCAAATGTGCTGCCGCCGAACGTTGAAACAAAACTGCCGAGCTGTTCGTTCCACGCATCCGCGCAGATGCGCGCATGGATCGTTTGTGCACGCTGCGCCCAGAACTCTGCCCGCTCGACAAGTTTCAATTGCCTGGCAATTCGCACGAGCCTGTCGCAACCAGCCCAGCACATCAACGCTGAAAAGGTATGAACCTCCTGGCGGCCGCGATACTCCCAAAGGCTGGCGTCAGGAAGCGTGTGTCGAGCAAACGCCTGCTCGCCCAAAACTTCGAGCTGACGAAACAATTCGCCATCGCCGGCGCGCTCGAGCCGGGCATCAAAGAACGCGTGCGCTACGCCGAGGATCGCCGAGCCGTAAACGTCGTTTTGAGCCTGCATGAAGGCGAGATTGCCCACGCGCACGGGTCCCATGCCACGGTAGCCGGACAGTGCATTCGCGGTCGTCTCGGTGAGCTCCGCCACGCCATTTAACGCATACACAGGCTGCAACGAACCATCTTGCGCTTCCGCCACGACGCTCTCGATGTAGTGCAGATAGCGCTCGAGCGAATCCGTCGCACCGAGCCGGTTCAACGCATTGATGACGAAGTACGCATCGCGCAGCCAGCAATAGCGATAGTCCCAGGTTCGCTGCGTGTGCGGCGCTTCAGGCACCGACGTGGTCAATGCGGCGATGATCCCGCCCGTGTCGTCGAACGTATTGAGCTTCAGCGTGATGGCCGCACGAATCACTTCCTCCTGCCATTCAAACGGCACCGCCAGGTTGCGCACCCAGCGGCGCCAATAGTGTGCGGTCTCCTCGTACATACGCCGCCCCGTTTCGTGCGGGCTTGCCGCGAGCGTCTCGTCGGGACCGAGGATAAAGGTCAACGTGCTCTCGATCAGCAAGCTGCGCGACTCGATCACGTGCGTGATTGGCGCGTCGGTCGTCAGTCGTAGCGGATAGGCAGGCACGTCAGCACGAATGTGGTGACTACCGAAAGTCATCGCAGGAATCGTCGCCCCATATTCGCAGCGCGGCGCGAAGCGGACGCGTATGCGCGGACGTCCCGCAAGTCGATGCACGATACGCACGACGCTCACCGGTGCGAACAGACGCCCGTGCTGATGAAACCGTGGCGCGAAGTCAACGACCTCGAGCCTTGAGCCATGTGAGTCGCTCATTTCAGTGCGCACGATCGCGGTGTTGCGCTCGTACGCCTGAGTGATCGACACACAGTCCTGCAGTTCGATGTCGAACCGGCCTTGATCGCTGTTATCGTCCAGCAGCGCGCAAAACACCGGATCACCGTCGAAGCGAGGCACGCACATCCATACGATGCTCGCGCGCGTGTCGACCAGCGCACCGATGCGCGAGTTACCGATGACCCCGAGCTCAAGACTCGACGGTTGCGATTTCATTGTTATTCGCTTTCGCTTCTAAGACCGGTGCGCGTACCCTTGCCTCTAAAAGTCGCGCCAGGCCGCGCAGCGCGAGATCGTCGGCATATACGCGAAAGCATGGCACTGCGCGTAACTGTGCGCGAAAGCGCCCCTTATGCTCGAAGCCTTCGCGCAAAGCGGCGGCATCGAACGCGGGGCCCAGACCATCGAGCACACCGCCGGTCAGATACATGCCGCCAGTTGCGTTAAACGCTAGGCACAAATCGCCGGCGAACTCGCCAAGTGCGTGCGCAAATCCGCTTGCGGCACGTCGCGCGGCCGGATCGTCCGCCTGCGCTCGCGCTGCGACATCGGCAGGCTCGGCCGCCTCATCAGCGCCGCGAGCGACGGCGTCAAACAACGCGAGACCGTCGCCGCATAGCAGCCGTTCCCATGAGACACGTCCGTGGCGCAAGAGCGAAAGCTCAAGAACTTTGCGTGCGTCATCACCGCTCGGGGCCGCGCCCATGTGCCCGGCCTCGGTGGATATCACTCGCGGCTCCGCACCGTCATTCAGAATCACGGCGGTACCGAGTCCGGTGCCCGGCCCCAGCACGACTACCGGCCCCGCGCTGTTGTTGGGTTGTCCGCCGATCTGTATTGACTCCGATGCCGACAGTGCGCCGATTCCTGCTGCCGCGGCGACGAAGTCGTTAAGCAGACACAGGTGAGCCAGGCCCGCATCCGCACGCAACCCCTGTGCGGTGAAAGCCCAGTTCCGATTGGTCATACGCATCTCGTCCGGTCCGATCGGCAGCGCCAGCGCCAGCATCGCATGCACGAGATGTGGCGCAGCGTCGTGCCGATACCGATTGATCAACGCTGCAAGATCGTGGAAGTCGTCGTTGCGATAGCGTGTCGCCGGATCGCCAGACAGACCATTTGAAGCGGACCACCGATTGAATCGCGCATGAGTGCCGCCGATGTCGGCGACGATCCACTCCTTGTTTGAATCGGCGTTCACGATGCTCAGGGTGCAGTGCAAGTGCGCGAGACTAGCAAAGCCACACTTCTAAGCGGCGATTCCGTTTGGCACGTTGACTTGTTCAACTCGGTCTAAGGACCTTTACGACGTCGTAATTCGCGTCAATTTCGCCCTTCGCTCCGGCGCCAGCGAGCCGAAAATCGCCGCATGAACAGATCACACAAAATTCTTTTCGCCCATTTCACCACCCCGCTGCTGATCGCGATGCTGCTTTCGGCGTGTGCAACCGGAATGAGCAAGGACGAATGCGCGATGGCCGATTGGCAAACAATCGGATACGAAGATGGTCTGCGCGGATTTCCGGCGGACCGAATCGGCGCGCATCGCGTCGCGTGTGCCAAGCATCAGGTAGCGCCCAATCTCGCCTCCTACACCGCAGGCCGTGAGCGCGGGCTGCGTGAGTTCTGCCAGCCGAAGAACGGATTCACTGTGGGATTGCACGGCGGTACCTACGCCAACGTGTGCTCCGGCTCGATCGAGCCTGCATTTGTCGACAGCTATCGCTACGGCAAGCAGATTTACGATGCGCGCGCCGAACTGCGTACGACGAATTCCCGGCTGCGCAACGCGCGCGATGGTCTAGCGCACACGAATACGGCGATGGCCAGCGTCACCGCGGAGCTCGTGTTACCGACCGTGCCGATCGAACGCCGCAGCTGGCTTGCGACAGAGCTGGTTCGTTTGACACAGGAGCGGAGCGAACTCATGGTGCGAATCGATCAACTGGGCGCGCATGCGCAGCAGCTGGCGGTCAACGTGCAGGAGCTCGAGCGGCGCAGTCCTTACGCGCTTTGACTTGCAGCGCCAAGCTGCCTAGTAAAACGCTAGCTGTAAAAGTGTCGCGAAGCTTATTTTCGCGCGTGACCAGCGGCGAACGCATAAACTGATGCGCGCCCTGAATCGCTTCGCTGATAACGATTTAGTCGAACCATCAACGCGTTCTCGATGCGGGTCGCGCCGTTGACACTTGCCCAAGACAACTAACGGCTTTGGACGATGAGTCTGCAACAACCTAACTTCATCTACATCCTCGCCGACGATCTCGGCTACGCGGATCTGGGCTGCCTCGGCGCTCGGGACGGTCAGGGAAGGCCTGCCAACATCACACCAAATCTCGACCGCCTTGCGAAGCAAGGCTTGCTGTTCACGCGCGGTTATGCGAACTCTGCCGTGTGCTCGCCCACGCGCTTCGCATTAATCACAGGCCGCTGGCAGTATCGGCTGCGCGGTGCAGCCGAGGAACCGCTTGCATCGATCACCAAAGGCGACAAGGTTCTGGGACTTCCGCCCGATCACCCGACGTTGCCGTCGCTGCTACGTGATGCGGGCT
>DATEOP010000080.1:0-5602 GCA_035274065.1 Burkholderiaceae bacterium | reverse complement strand
CGATGTTGATGTCGACGACAAGGGGGAGATCAAGCTCGATTTTCCACCGAGTGATAACGGTGACGCGCCGCAGCCCGTGCAGGGTGAGCCGGTACTTTCGGAGTAGCGACGCACCGAATAAGCTGATCACACATTCGTCGTCGCCGGCGGTTGACGGCGCGTTCTGATTGTCTCCACAATGGCCCGCTTTTGCGGGCCATTTTCTTTCCAGGGGAGCGATGAGAACAAGAATGATGATGGCCTGTCTGCTCGCCCTTCCAGGGTGGGTGGGCGCGCAGCCGACACCCGAAGCCGACCTTCGAGCAACTGCGCTTCTGGCCTCGAACTGTTCGAACTGCCACGGTACGACGGGCAATGCGCAGGGCGCGATGCCCAACCTGGCCGGTCAGCAAAAGACCTACATCGTCGAACAGATGCGCGCGTTTCGCGACGGTAAACGCCCCGCAACGATCATGCATCAGCTGGCCAAAGGCTATACCGACGCGCAGATCGAGGCGATCGCGGAATTCTTTTCACGGCAGAAATTGGCGCGCTAAAGGACCGAGACGAATATGCAAGAGCTTAAGCGACGCGATGTGTTGAAAGCGTTTTCGGCGGGTGCGCTTCCGTCAGGGCTATCGGCGTGCGCAACAATGGGTCAAAAGAGCGTCGGCCGTGTGGTAGTAGTCGGTGCCGGCTACGGTGGGGCGACTGCGGCGAAATATTTGCGCCTATGGTCTGACGGCGCCATCGACGTCACGCTGGTCGAGCCGAACGAAGCTTTCATTTCGTGCCCGATGTCAAACCTCGTGCTCGGTGGCAGCAAGACGTTGGCCGACGTGACCGTCAGCTACTCAGGACTCGATAAATATGGCGTCAAGCGAATGCGCGACACGGTAAGCGCCATCGACGTCGATAAGAAACAAGTGCGTCTGGCTTCCGGTGCGACATTGCCGTATGACCGGGTCGTCGTATCGCCCGGAGTTGAATTGATGTACGACCGGCTGCAGGGCTGGGTCGCATCGGCAGAAGGGTTGATATTGCACGCGTGGAAAGCCGGACCGCAGACCGTCGCACTGCGCCGTCAGTTAACCGAGATGAAAAACGGCGGAGTTGTCGTGATGAGCATTCCTCTGGCGCCTTACCGGTGCCCGCCAGGACCTTATGAGCGCGCGTGTCAGATTTCTTGGTATCTGAAGCAAGCGAAACCGAAGAGCAAGCTCGTCGTGCTCGACGCTAATCCCGACTATGTATCGAAAAAACCCCTGTTCTCGCGCGTGTTCGGTGAGGACTACAAAGGCATCGTCGAGTATCGCGTCGCGTCGCCGGTGAACGAAATCGATGTGAAGTCCGCCACCCTGATTACAGAGATCGGCGACAAAGTGCGCGGTGATGTTGTCAACTACATCCCGCCGCAGCGCGCAGCGAACGTTGCGCGCGATGCCGGATTGATTACGGCGAACAATCGATGGTGCGAAGTGAATTGGTCATCGATGGAATCGATCAAGGTGCCGAATGTGCATGTGCTCGGCGACGCGACACTGTCAGCCCTGGCCATGCCGAAGTCGGGTCATATGGCGAATCAGCATGGCAAGGCCGCTGCGGCAGCGATCATCGAATTGCTAAACGGCAGAACCGTTGTTCCGCCGACGATGGCTAATACCTGCTACAGCTTTGTTGACGATCGCAATGCTGTGCACGTCGACAGCGTGCATCGCTGGGTTCCCGAAAAGAAAACGCTGGAGCCGGTCGCCGGAGCGGGGGGAATCTCGTCGCAAGATCGTGCCTCGTGGGCGCTTGAGGGCGCGTATGCCCAAGGCTGGGCCACGACAATCTGGGCGGATATGCTGGGATAGTAATTAGCGGCCCGTACTGCCGAAGCCGCCGGCCCCGCGCTCGCTCGCCGCAAAGTCCGCAACGACGTTGAACTTTGCCTGCACGACCGGCACGATGACCAGCTGCGCGATCCGTTCGAGCGGATTCAATGTGAAGGGCTCTTGGCCGCGATTCCAAGTCGACACCATTAATTCGCCCTGGTAATCGGAGTCAATCAGTCCGACGAGATTGCCAAGAACGATGCCGTGCTTGTGTCCGAGCCCAGAGCGCGGCAGGATCATGGCCGCGAAGCCTGCATCAGCAATGTGAATCGCTAGCCCGGTCCTGATCAAATGCGTTGCATACGGCTCGATTCGAAGCGGCGCGTCAATGCATGCGCGCAGATCGAGACCGGCTGCGCCGGGGGTTGCGTAGCCGGGCAGTTGATCGTGCAGTCGGGCATCCAGGATCCGAACGTCGACGCGCATTACTTTGCTTGGGTTGGCGGCGGCGCTGCGAAGACCTTCGAAACCAATGCCTGCGTTTGCTTGCTCGGTGGCGAAAGCCGTCGCCTGGCTCGTTCGAACAGTCGTGAGCCCCAGACAATCAGCGCGATGCCAATCAGCAGCAACACGAAGCTCGCTGACGCAACCAGCCAGTAGAGCATGAGGAATGCGCCAATCAGGATCGGCAGCATCGAAGCGAACAGGCCGGCCAGTGACGGAACGGCGACCACCTGTGCCAAGGTGGCCTGCAACTGCGCTGCGCTGCGCAGATCCGCCGGCTTGCGGCCTGCAAAGAAATGGTCGGACTTGTTCGCTCCGCCCGGCGGTGCCTTATCGAGCTGCGTCACCAAATGCTGTGTACTGGCCAGCAGTCGCGCTGCCGACTCTTTTTGCAGCTGTTCAATGTAGGCGATGAAATCGCCGTCCTTTGGCTCGTGCGTGTCGAACATATCCGCGTTTCGCAAACCTAGGTCGTCGCGCGCTGGCGAGTTGAGGCCGATGCAGCAGGCGTCGCGGATCGCGTCAGCCTCGCAGCGATTTCACTGATCAATCGGCGCGCCTGCACGACCTTATCCGCCGTCGGCAGTGCTGTAACGCCATTGGCATCAATCAACGACACCGCGCTGCTGTCGCTGCCGAAAACATCCTGCGCCCGGTTTGCCACGATCAACGGAACTCTCTTGCTGATCAGCTTGCGGCGAGCATTCTCAAGCACATCATCGCTTTCCGCGGCGAAACCGACACAGTACGGCGCTGACGGAAGTGCGGCCACTGTGGCCAGAATATCGGGGTTCGCTGCAAACTGCATTACCGGCGGTGTTGCGCTTGCACTCTTCTTGATCTTGTTTGCACTCGGGTTGGTCACGTGCCAGTCGGCCACGGCGGCAACGGAAATAAACACGTCGGCCGGCAGTTGATCCATCACAGCATTCATCATCTCGCGCGCCGTCGTGACATCGATCCGTTTCACGCCGCGCGGCGTCGCCAGCGCTGTCGGTCCTGCGATCAACGTCACTTGCGCCCCTGCATCGCGAGCGGCGCGCGTCAATGCGAATCCAGTCTTGCCCGACGACAAATTGGTTAAGCCCCGCACCGGATCAATCGGCTCAAACGTCGGTCCGGCCGTCAGCAGTACTTTCTTGCCTGCCAGCAGTTTCGGTTGAAAAAATGAAATAACGTCCTCGAGCAGCTCGTGCGCTTCGAGCATGCGGCCCAGGCCTGTCTCACCGCACGCTTGCGCTCCACTGGTGGGCCCGCAGATGGTGACGCCGTCGGCCCGCAGCTGCGCAACGTTGCGCTGTGTTGCGGGGTTGTCCCACATCTCGACATTCATCGCGGGAGCAACCAGCAGCGCCGTTCGAGCGCGGTCGCGCGCAAGTGAGAGTGCCGTCAACAGGTCGTCGGCCAACCCGTGCGCCAGCTTGGCGAGGAAATCTGCAGTCGCCGGCGCCACGATCACAGCATCGGCGTTGCGCGTCAACTCGATATGCGGCATCGCGTTGCCCGAGGAGCTTTTCCACTGGTCAGTTTCGATCGGGCGCCCGCTGAGCGCTTGCATCGTGAGTGCGCTGACGAACTGCTGAGCAGCCGCGGTCATCACCACTTGAACAGTTGCGCCTTCGTCCTGCACGCGGCGCACGAGCTCGCACACTTTGTACGCCGCGATCCCGCCGGTCATTCCGACGACGAGATGCTTGCCATTCAGCTGCATTTATCGAGCTCGGCGCACGCGGCGCAACTCGTCGACGATTAACAGCGCCGCGCCGCCGACGATCGCGCTATCGGCCAGGTTGAACGCCGGCCAGTGCCAGCCGCGCCAATGAAAATCGAAAAAGTCGATGACATGACCGTAGGCGATGCGATCGATTACGTTACCTATCGCGCCGCCCAAAATCATTGCGAGCGCCAGCGCGAACAGCCGCTGGTGACCATGGCGCGCGAGCAGATAGAGAATAAACGCCGACGCCGCCACCGCAACCGCAATCAAAAAGCCCCCCTGCCAGCCCGACGCGGACGCAAGAAACGAAAACGCGGCGCCCTTGTTGTAGGTCAGAACCAGATTGAAGAAGCTCGTAACGGGCAGCACTTCACCGAACTCGAACCGCCGCTCGATTGTGATCTTCGTTAACTGATCGACCAAAATGATGCCGACCGCCAGTCCGACCCACGGCAACATGCGCTGCGGCCACGGCGTCTGCTTGATGAATGACATCAGGCGAAACTCCTGCGTTCGCCGTCACCGAACAAGTTGCTGACGCATCGGCCGCACAGCGTCGGATGAGCGGGCGCGCGGCCGACGTCGGCACGCCAGTGCCAGCAGCGTCCGCACTTGGCGTGCGTTGATGGCGTCACGATGATCTGCTGATCGCCCGGTCCGGTCACCGCGCTCGCTTGTGCGTTCGACGTGATCAGCACGAACCTGAGCTCGTCACCTAGTGTTTTTAGCAACACGGACGTCTCGGTGTCGGCACGGATGTCGACCTCGGATTGCAACGACGAGCCAATCTCGCCGCGCTCGCGCAACGGCTCAAGCTTCTTCTGCACCTCCGCGCGCACCGCCCGGATGCGTGTCCACTTGTCGAGCAACGCCGCCTCATCGGTCAAGGACGGCAGCACAGAAAACGTTTCGGTGAAAATCGTGCCGCCCGTTTTTTTCTTCAATACCTTCCACGCTTCTTCCGCGGTAAAGGACAGCAGCGGGGCCATCAGCTTCAAGACCACCTCGGTGATCAGATACAACGCAGACTGTGCCGAGCGCCGTTCCTTCGAATCAGGCTTGGTTGTGTAGAGCCGGTCTTTCAAAATATCGAGGTAAAACGCGCCGAGGTCTTCCGATGCGAATGTTTGCAGCCTCGATACGATCGGATGGTATTCATAGCGGTCGTAGTCGGCCTGTGCACGTGCTGCCATCTCGCGTGTCATCGCCAACGCATAGCGGTCGATTTCAAGCCACTCGGTTATTGGAAGCATGTCACGTTCGACGTCGATGTCGCTGACGTTGGCCAGCAAGAACCGCAGCGTGTTACGGAGCCGCCGATAACTCTCGACGACTCTCTTCAGGATCTCGTCCGACAGTGTCAGCTCACCTGAGTAATCGGTGCTCGCGACCCACAGCCGGATGATTTCAGCACCCAGCGTGTCGGCGATCTTTTGCGGCGCGATCACATTGCCTAGGGACTTGCTCATCTTTCGGCCATTGCCGTCGACGACGAACCCGTGCGTCAACAACGCCTTGTAGGGTGGCACGCCGCTCAGCATGCACGAAGTCAACAACGACGAATGAAACCAACCGCGGTGCTGAT
>DATEOP010000079.1:0-2131 GCA_035274065.1 Burkholderiaceae bacterium | reverse complement strand
ATGTCTTGAATCGCATCGCGATACGAGAGGCTCGCGTCAATCAACGCGAGCGACTGGACATCGACGGTGCGGCTCGATGATTCGTCCGATTTTTTGCGAAGCTGCCAGTTCGCACGACCTTCCTCGTCACGCAGCAGATTGACTCCGCCATCGGTCAGCCTTACATGCGGCAAGACGATCTTGTTTGTGAACAAAGACGGCACGCTGACGCTGAACATCAACTCACGCAAAATGCCTAGTGGCTGATCACCCGCCCACTCCGCGTTGCCAATTGCAATGTCGGAAATAGTGATGCGAGGTCGCAACGCCAAATCGACATCGAGGTACCCAATCGTTACTGGACGGCCGCTGGACTCGCTCAGGTACCGTTCCAGTGGCCCCCGAAACCAGTTCCAGTCGAAGATCGCGATGAACAACGCGAGCGCGAGCACGATGGTGCCCACCACCCAGGGCCAACGCCGCTTGCGGGGTTTGGCGGGTGCAGCACTGCCGGGAGAATTAGGAGGCGCCACGGCACGAAAAATGCAATCGCCATGCCTACGCCTGTAAAGAATCGTGCAACGCCGCGGCTGCGAGCTCAGGTTAATGTCACGCGCTTACGATCGGAATCTGAATTGAAAACTGAACTGAAGCGCGCGCGCGCCTTTACCGACTCACTGTTTGCGCTGGTTGCGCGCGAGACGCTCTATCAACGGCCGATCCCGGCGCGGCACCGGCTGATTTTCTATGTGGGTCATTTAGAAGCGTTCGACTGGAATCAACTTGCGCGCGGCGTCCTCGGACAGCCGTCATTCAATTCGTCGTTCGATGCATTGTTTGAAGCTGGGATCGATCCCCCACCCGGTCAAGCTCCGCAAGACACGCCTGCGGATTGGCCGGCCGTTGAAGCCGTGGAAGCGTATGTAGCACGCACTCGCGCCGCGATCGATGAAGCCTGGGACACTGTACCTGCTGACATGCAGCAGATGGTCATCGAACACCGCTGGATGCACGCCGAAACGATTTGCTACATCCTGCATCAGCTCGATCCGGGTTTGAAACGACCAGCGCATAGACCGAGCACTGCAGTATCCGCGCAGGTCGCACCATCGCGGCGTTTCATTGAAATCGAGACAGGTACTACAGAGCTGGGCCAGTCGGACGGAGAATTTGGCTGGGACAACGAATTTCCCGCACACGCGCAGTCTGTTCCAGCATTCGAAATCAGCCAGCACAAAGTGGCTAACGGCGACTACCTGCACTTCGTCGAGCAAGGCGGTGCGGCGCCGTTCTTCTGGCGAATGCGAAACGGCCAGTGGCATCTTCGTCGCATGTTCGACGAGATCCCGCTGCCACTCGACGCACCGGTCTATGCAACACATGAACAGGCCGCTTCATATGCGCGCGCCATCGCAGGCGCCTCACTTCCAACCGAAGCCGAATGGCACCGCGCTGCTTATCGAAGTGACGATCAGGCGTACCCATGGGGCAATACGGCACCCAACGGCGTCCACGGGAACTTCGATTTCGCTCACTGGGATCCCGTCTCGGTCAATGCGCACCCGGCCGGCGACAGTGGCCATGGGGTCTCGCAAATGATAGGTAATGGATGGGAGTGGACATCGACGCCGTTCAAAGGCTTCGATGGGTTCAAGCCGAGCTCTTATTACCCTACCTATTCCGCCAACTTCTTCGATGATGAGCACTACGTGCTCAAAGGCGGCTCACCGGTGACGTCGCGCAATTTGCTGCGCCGCTCGTTCCGTAACTGGTTTCGGAAAGATTATCCGTACGTCTATTCGACTTTCCGGCTTGCGCGCCGTTGATGCCGCGTCACGCACCCGCCAGAGCGACTGCAAAGCCGCCGTCGTCGTCCATATACAGCGCGGCCCATGCATAGCCTGCGCGCTTAAGTATCTGGCGCAACGATTCGGGCGTGTACTTGTAGGAATTCTCGGTATGAATTCGCTCGCCGCAGACGAAAGCGCGATGGGCGCCCGGCCAACAAACATCCACATTGCGCCGCGCTTCGACATGCATCTCAACGCGCGAGTGATCGGGATCGAAGAACGCGACATGGCGCCAGTCAGAGACATTGAAGTCGCTCCGCAGTAAAGCATTGACATTGCGCAGCACGTTCAGATTGAACGCC
>DATEOP010000078.1:0-3236 GCA_035274065.1 Burkholderiaceae bacterium | reverse complement strand
CGCTGTCTGTTCGCGTGCGGATCGAATCCGAAGCGCTTCCAAGTCGCAGCGATATCGGTGGCTGCGGCCGGGATGTAATTGAACCGCAGGTCCAGTAATCGGGTTGCAGGTTTTAGGTCGTTTTGTGTAGGTCTCATAGCCGTGCCCCTAGTGTCAATGACGCTATCGTGATCAGTCATCGCAACGCGTTCATTTCCAACCGCGCCGAGAATTCTTACGTTTGAAATTAAGCAGGCTGCAAGGTAGAGCGACTTTAGGGTCGACGCCGCTGACTGTTCCGGTCGGGCGCTGCTAAATATTCACACTGGAGTTAACCCTTGATGCACATAATCTGCTTCAACGTGTGCTCGACGTCGACCAATTCGGCCTGCGCAGCCATCACTGCATCGATGTCCTTGTAGGCACCCGGGATTTCGTCGAGCACGCCGGCGTCCTTACGGCATTCGACGCCTTCGGTCTGCTTGCGCAAATCCTCGACTGTGAAGTGCCGCTTGGCTGCGTTGCGCGACAAGCGACGCCCCGCACCGTGCGAGCACGAGTGATACGCGTTGGCGTTGCCCTTGCCACGCACAATGAATGAGCGCGCGCCCATGCTTCCCGGAATGATGCCCAGTTCACCGGCCCGTGCGGACACTGCTCCCTTGCGGGTGATCCACACCTTCTCGCCGAAATGTTCCTCCAGCGAGCTGTAGTTGTGATGGCAGTTCACCGCGTGTTCGTGAGTTCCGATTTCGCGGCCGAACTGATCACGTAACGACTTCAACACCGCATGCAGCATCAGGTTACGGTTGTGTGCCGCGTACTCCTGCGACCAACGCAGCCCTTCGACGTACTCGTTGAACTCCGGCGAGCCTTCGTCGAGCCACGCCAGATCGCGGTCTGGCAAATGACGGTTCTGCTTGACCGCGATCTCGCGCGCCATACCGATCGCCGTCTCGCCAATCGTCTTGCCGACGTTGCGCGAACCCGAGTGCAGCATGATCCAGACGTGGTACTTCTCGTCCAGACACAGCTCGACGAAGTGGTTGCCGCCACCGAGGGTGCCGACCTGATTCCAAACGCGCTGGTGGTCGAACTTGCCGACCCGCTCCATGATGCGCAGCGAGTTGTAGCGATCGTGCAGCTCATCGCCCTTGCGCTTCAGCGCGATACCGAACAGGCCATCGTGATGCGTACTCGCCGGCCGGTCGTGCGTCGAAAACCCGACCGGAACTCGGGCTTCGATCGCCGAACGAACCTTGCCGAGCGAGTCGGGCAGATCGTGCGCGGTCAGCGAGGTGCGTACCGCACACATCCCGCATCCGATGTCAACACCGACAGCCGCCGGGATGATCGCGCCGCGCGTCGGAATCACCGAACCTACCGTTGCGCCCTTACCCAGGTGCACGTCGGGCATGATCGCGACATGACCCGCGATGATCGGCAAGGCCGCAATGTTCTTGATCTGCGCTGCCGCCTCGTGTTCGACTTCCACGCCGTTCGTCCAGGCGCGGACGTTGTGCAATACGTTGAGATCCATGATGTTGTCCACGAGAAAATTGTAGACACTGACACTGGCTGCTAGTTTCGAGACAGCGGCTGTATTCAGCGCATCCGGGTCGTCAGAAAGACACGCCCTGCCTACTGAACTAAGCGAGCAAGAATTTGGCGCGACATGGAAAGTCGAACGCCCCGAGCCCGCTGCGTCCTAGGGCAGCGTTCACAGCGGAGTAGCTTCGCCAAGTGTCCGTGCCAGCGAAAAGCCGGCTTTGCCCTTACCTTGTTGACGTTCGCGATCGAACGTGCGCGCTCACGGTTTTACGGCCGCCGTCCATCCGACTTAGGAAAAGCGCGCCGGCGGCTGGCTGATGCAGCTATAACTGCGTGCCGTTATGACCTCGCCGCCAGGTGAAAACATCCACATCCACCGCGCCACGATCGCCGTCAGCGAACGCCATGAAGACGCGCACACTGTCGGCGCGCCAGCAGCCCTCGACTGTTTCACCTGCAAGGGGATGAGGCGGGAGATACGTGTACACGGCGCGCTTCAAGCCTTCGGGACAGATCGAGCCCTGATCGTCGTAGAGGTCGATTCGATCGCCGCGGGTGCCGGTCGCGACAGGTTCCTCGGCGCGGGCAGTCGACAGGCTGACCGCGAAGATCGAACCCAGCAGTACGGACTTCCAAAGGTGCTTGCCGCTTTCCATTAGCAGTGTCCTTTCATTACGCACGCCTTATGTGGCTATACGGCGAACGCCGGCGATGCGGTTGCCACGTTTGAAATTGGGGCTTGATTAAATGGACTCACTTCGGCGCCAATTCAAAGGATTGGGTCCAGGCCCCCGCTTTGGCGCAGGGCGCACCCCTATTCGCAGGGCGTGCGAGACTAAGGTCATGGTGCTCCGTCGCGTTGCTTCCGCTCTGACCGTGCTATTGGCTTGCCTATCTCTTGCCGCTCCGGTATCCGCAAAAACGCTGCGCTTTGCTAGCGCGTTCGACCCCAACTCACTCGATCCGCATTCACTTGCACTGCTGTATCAGACGCGAGTTGTTACGCAAATTTACGAAGGGTTGGTCAATCGCGATCAGAATTTCAAGCTCGAGCCGTCGCTCGCTGTGTCTTGGCAGGCAACGGCACCGACTGTCTGGCGCTTCAAGCTGCGCCCCGATGTGAAGTTTCACAACGGCGCTCCGTTTACCGCGGACGATGTAGTGTTTTCGATCGAGCGTGCGCTCGCGAAGACGTCACAGCGAGCGAGTCAGCTGCGTGGTATTACCGCCGTTCGCAAAGTCGACCCCCTGACGATCGACGTGCAGCTTTCGGCGCCCGACGCGGTGCTGCCTGACAAATTGTGGCTCATCGCAATGATGAACAAGGCGTGGGCTGAAAAACACGGTGTTCTGCAGCCGCAGGACTACAACGGCAAACAGGAAACATATGCGGTGCGCAATGCCAATGGAACCGGCCCGTTCGCATTGAAAAGTTATGAGCAGGATCGACGGCTGGTGTTGACTGCAAATCCCAACTGGTGGGGAAAAGGAAGCAAAAGCATTGGGAATGTCAGTGAGGCTGTTTACACGGTGATCCAGGCCGACGCGACGCGGCTCGCCGCGTTGGCTTCCAACGAAGTTGATTTCGTCATCGATCCGCCATTTCAGGACGTGGCACGAATCAAGCGCGATAAATCGTTGAAATCGGTCGAGACCAGCGACATCGGTATGCAGTATCTGGGCTTCGACCAGTCACGCAACGAATT
>DATEOP010000077.1:0-2895 GCA_035274065.1 Burkholderiaceae bacterium | reverse complement strand
TGCTCGCAGTGCTCGATGCGCAGCGCAGCTTGTTCTCGGCGCAGGATCAGTTGGCGCAGTCGCGTCTCGAGCGGCTTACTGCATCAACCGATCTGTTCAAGGCACTCGGCGGCGGCTGGGGCACCACCTAGAAGAACGCTTCGACTGGCGACTGCGTGGCGTCAGCTCGCCAGCTGCTTTCGAAACGCTTCTCTCATATCCGCGGGCATACCGAGCATGCCCGCATCGATCATCGCGAGAAATGCCCGACGGCCTTCGGGAGGTTGATCCTTCATCTCTGCCATCGTCGTTTGCACGTACTCTGTTCGTTCTTCCGCGTTCATCTTCAGAAACTGCTGCTCGGCCTCGGCTGTCGAGCGTTGCATGTCCTTAAAGCTCGTATACATCATTCGCATCACGCCGCCGATCATCGCGCCGCCCTGCGCCCCCAAACCTGGTTGCGCGGCCATCGCGGTCATACGCGCGAACTGCCGCCGATAGTCGTCCGCACTGCACGCACTTCCCGGTTGAATCGCCTCCGAGACCTTGCCGAAGCTTTCGAGAATCAACGCCAGTTCATCGAGCTCCGCAGCATTGAGCGGCTTTGCGTTCATCATCTGCTGCATCATCGCCATCGCCTGCTGCATGTCGGCGCCGCCCATACCGGCCATGCCAGGCATGCCCGCGCCCTGCGGAATCATCTGCGACATCGCAGCCGTCATGTCCGCACCGCCGATGGCCTGACCGCCCAGGCCGCTGAGCCCACCCATGGCGCCCATTCCACCCGCGTTTGGAATACCAGCAAGCGCGCCTGCGCCGCCGACCGTACCGGCAGCGCTTGCAGCGCTGCCCGCTAGGCCCGCCGCACCTGACACAGTTCCTGCAATCTGCCCGACTGCGACCGCAGCGTCACCACCGCCCGCAGCTCCGACAAGGTTCGCTGCGCCCGCAACTGAATCCGCAGTCGATTGAACGTTCTGCAGATTGCGAACCGTACGCGCCTGACCGGTCGCCGCGCCCAAACTACCCAAGCTGCCGAGGTTGCCTGCGCTACCGAGCGCACCAACGTTTGAGAGGCCTCCGCCACTGCTGCCACGAAGAAGTCCGGTTAGCGTCCGGCTTTGTTTGACAGCGTCCTCTGCTAGGTCAGCCTTGCACGGACCAAACGAGGCGCGTATTCCATCCTCGACCCGAGCCTCGACGAAATCAAAAATGATCTGCTTGACGATTTCTTTGGCGATCAGCACTGCGGGTGCGACGGCCTGCGCCGGATAGCAAGCCAGTGTCAGCGACAACAGAACGACGACTGATCGCATCATCGAAAGAGCCCGCACCGGTCATGGCACCGCGCGCATTGTGCGCGCATCGGTCCCGTCGTGACGCGACGCGCTTACGCGGCCTGCGTAACAATGCTCTTCATGCGCTGCAATTTCGGAGCAACCACCGGCACTGTCAGCATCGTGCTCGCGACCGCCATCAGCAACAGCGCGGTGAAGGTCTCGCTGGTGATAATGCTTTTATCCAGCAGGATCGTGATGAAAATAATCATGATCAGCGCCTTTGTCTGCAGCAGCCAGCCGATGATTGAGGCTTCGCCCGGCTGCCACTTGAGAATCCGCCCTGCAATCTGAACACCGAGAAGTTTTCCCGCGATCGAGGCAAAGAGCAGCACACCCGCGGCCACGAACACCGCCTCGCCGCCGACACTCCAATTCGTCCTCAAGCCGGTGCTCAAGAAAAACACCGGCATTACGACCAGCAGCACGTTGTGACGCAACGCGTCCATTTGTTTCTGATCGAACCAGTCGGCATCCATGACGGCGCCGGCGATGAACGCGCCGACCATGTAATGCAATCCGGACCAATCGGCACCGAAAGCACACAGTGCCAGCCAGATCAGCCCGACATACCAGCGATCGCGAGCGGGTAACCACACCATCAGCTTACGGAATGCGTAGCTGCACAGCGCGAAAGCCAGCAGAAACATCGCTTGCTTGCCGACGCGCTCCCAGTCCATCAAGATCACCGCGAGCACGCCCCAAATTGCGATGTCATCCACGCTTGCGTAGCGCAAGAGTCGCTGGCCGATTGGCTCACGCAAAATCTCGAGCTTCTCCATCAACAGAATCAGAATCGGAAGCGCAGTGACGGCGCATCCCATGCCGACACCAAGCACGAACTGCCACTGCATTGCCTGCGGACCCATCCAACCGTCGTACATCAACAGCCCGATCGCGACGACGCTGCCAAACGCAAGCGGCATTGCAAGCGCAAATCCTGCGGTGACAAGACTCTCCCGGCGATAAGTCCAAGCCTTTTTCAGGTCGAGCTCAATACCTGCGATCCATACGAAGACCGACACGGCCCACCATGCGATGCCGTTCAACGACTGCACCACCGGCTCCCTAAAAACGAACGAGTAATACTCTGGAAAGGCCCTTCCCAGGATCCCTGGCCCCAGCAGAATTCCGGTGATGATCTGCACGACCACCAGCGGCGCGTAATAGTCGGTGTTGCCGATGCGCCATATCAGATATGGCAGCGTGAAGATGATGCCGATCGCGATTAGAAATACCTCGGTGGTGCTCAAAGCGGAGTGCATCGGTCGCTAGAAGTTGAAACAAAGCGCCGCATTGTGCCAAAGCGTTCTACATGAAAAAACGCCGCGACACTGACGAAATCAGTGAGACAGGAATCAACAGTGCTGCTTCTGTTACGGCAGCGTGTCTAGCGCGTGACGATCGGCCCGGCAACTCGATAACGTATCTCTCGCAACTTTGCTTTTAACACCGACGCGTTGTCAGGTCCGACTCGAATCATTGCCTTCTGGCCCGCTGACAGCGCCTCGAGTTCCGGATCCGCGTATTGATGCAAGACCTTCGGCTGCACCAACACGATCGGCGCCTTGACGTCCGG
>DATEOP010000076.1:0-5389 GCA_035274065.1 Burkholderiaceae bacterium | reverse complement strand
AAAACGGGTAAAAATGGCTCGACAACACCACCGTTTTCGAGTAGGCTCGCCGCCGCATTCGCTTCAAGTCCAGTACCCTTCGACTCGTCCTACCTCATCGCTAGCTGTTGTTGCTTGATGGTCTTGGCAGTTCCCCCGGTTACGTTGCTTGATCCGCTTGCATGCGTGGAGCGTCATGTCGACGCGCGCGCGTTTTTTTAGGAACGTAATCAAAATGGCTAGTGGCAAAGTTAAGTGGTTCAACGAGTCCAAGGGTTTTGGCTTCATCACCCCGGACGGTGGCGGCGCCGATTTGTTCGCGCATTACAGCGAGATCGTCGGTAGCGGCTTCAAGACATTGACCGAAAATCAACAGGTCGAATTCGTGGTCAAGCAGGGTCCGAAAGGACCGCAGGCCTCGCAAATCCGGCCGATGTAGTTTCAAGCGTCAAATTAAAACCGCGGCTTGCCGCGGTTTTTTTTGCTTGCTAATACCAGCTTCCCAGAGAGACGCCGATGCCGATCGAGTTCTTGCGGAAGTTATAGTCGATCAGCGATTCACCATAGCCGCTGAAAAGTTGTACATATCCGCGTAAAAACTCGCCTAGCGGGAATCGATATTCCAGCTGCGCAGAGCCCCATCCCGGATCCTTTTTGAAAGTCGTGCGCAATCGCAATGAAGTTGTGCTGTCATTGCGCCATCGGTAAAAGGCGAGAAACTCGGCGCGACCGACGTAGTCTTCAATGTCCGGGTTGTCGTCGGTGTCCCCATCCTCGTTGATGCGCTCCCATACCTTGGCGGTGAAGACAAAGCGATCGCGCTCAAATCCGGCCATCACATAAGCGCGGTTCCAACTTCTCGACAACGGGAGTTCGCGGCCGTTCGACTGGTGAACGATGCCTGCTGCCAACATTCGCCCACGCAGTCCAAACAGCGAGTAGTTGGTGGGCCACACCCATATGAGCTCTGGCTCGAAATCGGTATTACGAAACTGTCGCGACAAATCGGAGTTGTATAGCTGCCAGTACGTCTGTTGCGTGTATCCGAGCCATAAGTCTGACGGCGACCCAAACGCTTCTTCCATCAGTTTCACCTTAAAGCTCAACTGAAACGACACTTCAGACTGCTGATATCCGATCGACTCAGGTGTTGTTCGTGTCGGCGAAGACGGACGCTGATTAATGCGGTCCGAAAACACCACCGGCAAAAAGTAATTGGGCCGGTAGTACGTGAACTTGAACGTGCCGTACTTATCTTCCTTCTCGAGCTCCCATCGTTGCGAAAGCAGTGACCGATCTTCGGCAGCGATACCGGCTGGTTTCAGCGCACTGCGCGGATCATCCCGATCAAGGGGTGCCGGCGACGTCGGTGTGGGAAGCGAAGGCGGTGCAAGGCGTTGCGCAGCCGCTGCGAGGTCGTCATAGCAGCGCAGTCGCTCGGTAGCGTCGACAATCTCGCGACAGCGGATCAGTGTCTCTTCACGACTGCCCTGTGCAAATACGTTCAGTGAGACGCTGATCGTCGCGAAAGCTACGATGTACCTACGATCAAGCACCGGACCCCACGTACGGCTGTTGACGAAACCATTTGGTAGCAATCCATTTTTCCCCGCTGCCAACCGGGCTGCCGCCATGCAGCGTACGTGCGTCGAGTGCGCCGGCTTCACCGCAGTATGCGAAGTACACCGCGTGCCCTTTGCGCGGCAGCACGTCCAGTCCAATCTCGGGGAAAACGGTCGAGCCCCCGCTCGTCACATCGTTCAAATACATGATCAGCGTTCCGATGCGCTGCCCGCCTTGCGCAAGGACCTCCTTGTTGCCTGGGTGCGCAGGATCGAAATAGTCAAAGTGCGGCTTGTATTCGCCACCCGGTTCGTAATGAAGCACCTGGATCGGCTCGCCCTGTTCGATCGGACAATCAACCAGCTCGGCGATGCGCTTTTCAATTCGTCGCAACAGTTCATTCTCGCCGCGCTTAAAGTAAGTCCCGGAACTAGTGCGATGCGGATGAATGTCGTACGCACCGGTGCTCACATTGACGACGCTCGAGCGCTGCAGCTTGTCACGCGACTGGCTAATCAAAAGATCGCACTCGTCATCGGACAGCAGATTGCCGAACAACACCACCCGCGGCGATTCAATGACAAACAGCATTTCAACGGCGCGGTCCGGCGTGTCTAGAGTGTTTGGCATCTCCGCAAGCTGCATGCTGAGGGGTCGCGACGGCTGACGTGCGACCGCATCGGGTGCGATGGCGACGTCGATCGCGAGATCAACCGCATCTGATGCCGCGCTTTGCTTCGGCAGGTCACGCCACGCGGCATCGACTACCGAGCGGGCGTACTGCGCGTCGTACTTCGCATCCACGAGTGCTTGAACCACCGCATCCTGTGCGAAATGACGCTCCTGCATCGTGCGCAACCAGGCCTGCAGCGCGTCGGGAATTTGATCGAACTTCACGCATCCAATTTTAGCCGTCGACAGCAGTATTCTTGGCACCTAACGAACATTTGCTGGGGGTCATATGCTGCAAAAGGTGGGTTTGCCATCGCTCGCCGACGGTGCCTTGCTGAAGACTGAGGCGTACATCGCCGGCGAGTGGACAGCGGCATCGTCGCGTGGGCGCTTTGCAGTGCTTAATCCTGCAGATGGCATCGAGATCGCGAAGGTCGCCAACTGCAAAGGCCCCGAAGCGCAGCGCGCTGTGGGCGCCGCTCGTGCTGCATTGGCGGGCTGGCGCGCCAAGACCGCAAAAGAGCGAGCGGCGGCAATGCGGCGCTGGTTCGACTTGATCGTCGCTCACCAGGAAGATCTGGCAAAGCTGATGACGGCCGAGCAAGGCAAGCCCATGACCGAGAGCCGCGGCGAAGTCACCTACGGGGCTTCGTTTATCGAATGGTTCGCCGAAGAGGCGAAGCGCGTCTATGGCGACACGATCCCGACGATCGCCGACGACAAGCGCTTGATGGTGTGGAAAGAACCGATAGGGGTGTGTGCCGCGATTACGCCATGGAATTTTCCGGTCGCAATGATTACGCGCAAAGTCGCGCCCGCCATCGCGGCCGGGTGCACGGTGGTGGTCAAGCCCGCCGAGCAAACGCCGCTGTCGGCGCTTGCGTTAGCCGAGCTCGCGCATCGCGCAGGCTTTCCTGCCGGCGTATTCAATGTCGTGCCTGCGGACGAATCGAATTCGATCGTGGTCGGTAAGGTCTGGTGCGAGTCCGACGTCGTGCGCAAGTTGTCGTTTACCGGTTCGACTGCGGTGGGGCGCATTTTGATGCAGCAAAGCGCACCGACCTTGAAAAAGCTGTCACTCGAGCTGGGTGGGAACGCGCCGTTTATTGCATTTGAGGATGCGGCCGTGGATGCCGCCGTTGAAGGCGCGGTGGCATCGAAGTATCGCAACGCGGGGCAGACGTGCGTCTGCACCAACCGTTTCTACGTACACGACAAAATCTATGACGAGTTCGTGCAGAAACTGGCAGCAAAAGCAGCACAGCTAAAAGTGGGCTCAGGCTTTGAAGCCGGCGTGCAGCAAGGTCCGCTGATTGACACGAACGCGCTGAAGAAAGTCGAACAGCACGTTGCCGATGCCACCCAGCACGGTGCGCACGTGGTAACCGGCGGGCAGCGCCATGCACTCGGTGGCACGTTTTATCAACCTACTGTGCTGGCGGAGGTGAACAACAAGATGCTGCTGACGCGGGAAGAAACCTTCGGCCCTGTCGCAGGGGTGTTCAGGTTTTCGAGCGACGAGGAGGCGATTGCCGCTGCCAATGCAAGTGAGTATGGGCTGGCGGCCTATTTTTATTCGCGCGATGTTGCACGCGTATTTCGCGTCGCCGAAGCGCTCGAATACGGCATGGTGGCCGTCAATACCGGGCTGATGTCGAACGAAGTGTCGCCGTTTGGCGGGATCAAGCAGTCAGGCTTCGGACGCGAAGGCTCCAAGTACGGCATCGAGGAGTATCTGGTCACCAAATATGTGTGTGTCGGAGGAATTTGACCGCACCTACTATTTTTCGCTAAGCAGCAGTTTGCGTGCGCGTTCGAGCTCGGCATGCTGTGATTTGTCGATCGTTGGATATTCGAGCCGCATTTTTTCGAGTGCCTCAACGATCGCGCCCACCACGACCAGGCGCGTGAACCATTTGCTGTCGGCCGGCACAACAAACCATGGGGCGCGCGCAGTCGCGGTCGCTCGGATTGCAGCTTCGTAAGCCTGCATGTACGCGTCCCAGTGCGCGCGTTCCTTGACATCTGCGGAGGAGAATTTCCAATTCTTCGAAGGCTCGTTGAGCCGCTCCAGGAAACGCTTCTTCTGCTCTTTGCGCGAAACGTGTAGAAAAAATTTCAGCACGGTCGTTCCGTTGCGAACCAGATAATCTTCGATCGCCGCCATGTCGCGCAGGCGTTCATCGAAGATGTCTTTGCCGACGCACTCGGCGGGTAGTTTCTGCGCTCGCAGGATCTCCTGGTGCACGCGTACGACGAGAACCTCTTCGTAATACGATCGATTGAAAATACCGATGCGGCCGCGCTCCGGAAAGTGGCGGTAGCAGCGCCACATCCAGTCGTGGTCAAGCTCTTCAGTCGACGGCTGCTTGAACGCGACGACCTGCACACCCTGCGGATTGACCCCGCTCATTACGTGCTTGATCGTGCTGTCCTTGCCGGCCGCATCCATCGCCTGAAAAATGAGTAATAGCGAACGGCGATCCTGTGCGTAAAGCGTGTCCTGTTCGGCAGCCAGCCATTGAACTCCTGTCGATAGGCGCTCGCGCGCCTCACGTTTGTCCGCCTTCAAGCCACGGGTGTCCGCGGGATCGATCTTCTTCAGGCGAAAGTTCGCGCCATCAGTCACGCGATAGGGATCGATCCATTCGGCCAGCTCCTTAATTTCTTTCCGATTCTTAGCCATGTCGTCCTCATCCGCGCTCGCGGGTAGCATAGCTAATAGCCCCGGAGAGACTGAAGAGGAGCAGATGGCTTATACAACGGAGAACATCAGGACCGTGGCCCTACTTGGCCACGGCGGTGCCGGCAAGACCACGCTTGCCGAAGCCTTGCTCGCCCGAGCCGGCGCGATTCAGGTTGCCGGAAGTGTCGAAAGGGGCACCACCGTCAGCGATTTCGATCCGCTCGAAAAAAGTTTTCAGCATTCGCTGCGCACGTCGGCATTGCATCTCGACCTGCCCAATGTGCGCGTGCACCTGCTCGACACACCCGGGTTCCCAGACTTCATCGGCCAGGCGATCGGCGCGCTCGATGCAGTCGAGACCGCAGCGATCGTTGTCAATGCATCGACCGGAATCGAGATGATCACGGCCCGCATGATGGACTGGGCTGCGAAACGAGGACTTTGCCGCATTTTGATCGTCAACCGCATCGATGCCGATAACGTCGATCT
>DATEOP010000075.1:0-9511 GCA_035274065.1 Burkholderiaceae bacterium | reverse complement strand
CAGCAGTGTCGACGTGATGACGCCACCGATGATTGCGCGACCCATCGGCGCCTGCTGCTCAGAGCCTTCACCCAGTCCCAACGCGAGCGGCAGCATTCCGAAGATCATGGCGGCCGTCGTCATCAATATCGGTCGCAGGCGGACTTGACCCGCAGCCAGCAGCGCTTCGCTGCGCGACAACCCTTCACGCTGGCCCTTATTTGCGAAATCCACCAGCAAAATGGCGTTCTTGGTCACCAGGCCCATCAAGAACACTATTCCGATCATCGAAAAGATATTCAGCGTTGTGTTGGTGAGCAACAGTGCAAGCATCACACCGACGATCGATAAAGGCAGCGAAGCCATAATCGCAATCGGCTGCAGGAAGCTGCCAAACTGAGATGCAAGCACGATGTAGATAAAGATCACCGCAAGGGCGAGGGCACCGAAGATTGCGGCATTGATTTCCTCCTGCTCGCGAATCTGTCCACCAACGTCGAAGCGCAGTCCGGGTGGAAGTTCGTACGCCTTGACCATCGCCTGCACTTCCTTGCCTGCATCTCCTGACGGCCGGCCCTGAACGTTTGCCCACAGGGCGATCCTGCGCTGCAGATCCTGACGTCGTATGTTTTCTGGATTGAACGTACGCTCGATCGTCGCGATTGCGCGCAGCGGAACTACCTCGGGTGTGCCGTCGGCCATCAACCGGCTGGTCGCGATATTCATCCCCGAAATGTCGTCGATCACGGTGCGGCTCGCACGTGGAATCTGCGTGATCACTTCGTAGTTCTGACCATCCGGTGCAAGCCAGTATCCGGAGTTCTCACCGCCGATCAGCGCGCGCAGTGTGGTGCCGAGCTGCGCGTACGTGACGCCGTATTCGGAAGCGAGCTCGGGTTTCAACCGCACCGACAGCGCCGGTGTTCCCTCCTTGTGCGAAACCTCGATGTCGGTGATGCCACGAATCGAAGCGATCTTCTGTCGCAAGTCGGCGATCACGCGCTGCATCGCTGCGTCATTGTTCCCCAGCAGTGCGACGTATATGGGTCCGCCCCAACCGACCTTCATCTCGATACCGGGAATCGCGGCCAACTTTTGCCGTATTGCCTCCTCGAGCTTCTTCTGCGAGAGCTTGCGCTCGGACCGCGGCACGAGTTTGAGGTTCAGCCGACCGGTGTTCTTTGCACCCTCCGTGCCGATGCCGGTATCGATTGAATCGATCTCCTTGAAGTCGCTCAGCGCCTGCTCCACGCGCTTGACTCGCTCGTCGGCGTACTCGAGGCTCGATCCGACTGGCATGGTTAGTCTGACGCTGGTGAAGCTTTCATCGCTTTCCGGCATCATTTCGGTGCCGACGACACCGGCGATCGGGATCGCAAGGACGAAGCTCAACAACGCGATCCACAGAGTGATTCCACGCGGCGTGATCGTTGCCAAGCGTGGCTTTAGATGGCTGGCGTCCAGCGTACGAATCGCGCGCCAGATGCCAATCGCCGGCACCCCGATCGGAACATTAAGCTTCGGAACAGTTTTCCCGAGCGTCCAATGACGCGGCGACAGGACCCAACCAAGCAATCTTCCATAGATCGCATGCACCCGATCCATAAACCGATCGAAGCCACGCAGCACCGGGCCGATGAAGCGCGCCTCGTGCATGCCCCGCGGCGGATCACGCCAAACGGCCGACAGCATCGGGTCCAACGTGAAGCTGACGAACAGCGACACCAGCACCGCCACTGCGACCGTGATCCCGAACGGATAGAAGAACTTTCCGACGATGCCGCCCATGAATGCGATCGGCACGAAAACCGCAACGATCGAAAAAGTCGTCGCCAGCACCGCAAGTCCGATTTCGTCGGTGCCTTCGCGTGCTGCCGTGTAGTGATCCTTGCCCATGTGAATGTGCCGCACGATGTTTTCGCGCACGACGATCGCGTCGTCGATCAATAACCCAATACACAGGCTGAGCGCCATCATCGTCATGTAGTTCAACGTAAAGCCGAAAACCCTGAGCGAAATGAACGTCGCGATTACGGCGATCGGAAGCGTCAGGCCGGTGATCACGGTACTGCGCCAGCTGCCGAGAAACAGGAACACGATAAGCACCGTCAACAGCGCGCCCTCGACGATGGTGACCTTGACATTGTTGACGGCACCCTTGACGAAGTCTGAACTCGAGCGCAGCAACTTCAACTCGGTACCCGCCGGCAACAGTTTGCGAACATCCTCGGCAGCGATCTTCAGGTTGTCGCCGACCTGAACGATGTTCGCGTCCTGGGCCTTGAAGATGTAGAAGCTGATCGCGGGCGTCCCATTGATCCGTGCAATCGAGTTGCGCTCGCGCTCGGTGTCGAATACTTCGGCGACCTGCGACAGCAAAATGGGCGCACCGTTTTTGCGCGCGACGATGATCTTCCCGAAATTGGAAGGCTCATCGATGCGTCCGTCGACGCGAACGATTGCTTCAACCGTGTTGTTGCTGATCGTACCGACCGGAACGCTGACGTTTGCATTACGCAGCGCCGTTACCACCTGATCGACAGTCAAGCCGAATGCGGTAAGCCGACCCGGATCGACCCGCACCTGAATCTCGCGCGTTACGGTCCCGCTGAGCGAGACCTTGCCAACGCCGCTGACACGCTCGAAGCCTTTTTGCACCACCTGCTCGCCGAGCGTCGTCAGCTGGCGTTGCGACAATCCTTTGCCCAGTAATGCATAAAAGGCAACCGGCTCGTCATTCTCGTCGCCGCCGCGTTGTACAACTGGGTCCTTGACGTCCCGCGGAAAGCCAGCGCGAATCTGGGCAATCTTGTCGCGCACCTCCTGCGTCACGCGATCTGTATCGACATCGAGCTTGAACTCGATCCACGTAAAAGAAATCCCTTCATACGACGCCGAGAGAATGCGTTTGACGCCAGCCACCGTGTTGACGGCGTTTTCTATCGGTTTGGCCAGATCGTTTTCCACCTGCTCAGGCGACGCGCCGGGATACCGAACTTGAATTGAAACCACAGGCGGACGTACGTCGGGCATCGCCTCGACACCCAGTTTCGCGTACGAAAAGAGGCCCAGCACGGTGAGCGCCACCATCACCATCGTGGCAAACACAGGATGATTGATCGAAACGCGAGTCATCCACATAAATTTGGCCTCGCTCTAGTTGCGCGCCGGAGCGCGCGAGTCTTTATCGGCGACGTTCGAATCAGGGCCCTGACTGATGACCTTGGCCGCCAGACCGTCTTTCAGATTATCGAACTTCGTCGCAAGCACCACCTCGCCAGGCGCCAACCCCGACGTCACTTCTACGAGCTGCGCGCGTTCGTCGCGCTTGCCAATGACGATGTTTCTGCGCACAAGCTTCTCATCGATGAGAACCCAGACGAAAGATTGCGCCGCCTCGGTGCGCACCGCCGAAAGGGGCAGCGCAGGCACTTCGACTTCGGGTGCAACCGTCATCAATACACGCGCGAACATCCCGGCCTTCAGCAATGAATCCTCATTCGCAAGCGAGACGTAAATGTTGATCGTGCGCGTGCCGGGCTCAGCACTCGGATTGATGCGCTCGACGCGTCCGTCGAACCTGCGACCGTCGATGCCCTCGACGTCGACGTGAGTCGGCATGCCTTTGCGAATCTGCGTCACGTCGGAGATCGGCACCTGCGCCTGCACTTCGAGCTGCGTGAGGTCGACGATCGACAACAATGGAGCATCGAAACTTACTTTCTCGCCGGGCTGAATGTGACGCTTTGACACCGTCCCGGAGATCGGTGCACGTACGACGGCATCCGCCAGCGATAGCTGCGTCAGTTCCAGTTGTGCCTGCGCCGTTGCAACCGCGGCGAGCTGCACCTGATGGGCACTGTCGGCCGTATCGAACGCATTCTGCGAAATGAAATTCTGTTTGACGAGCTGCGCGTTCGCCTGACGTGTGCGATCGGCCATCGCCAGCTGTGCGCGTGACGATTCGAGCTGCGCCTTGCGCTCGGCCATCTGCGCGCGCAACTGCGCCGTATCGAACTCAGCAATTTGCTGCCCGGCGGTCACCCGATCGCCCTCACGCACAAGTACGCGCTTAACTTCAGCCGATAGCTTGGCACGCACCGTTGTCTGCGAAACGGCCTGGACCGAGCCCGGGACCGCGAGCTCAACCGACAAACGTTTCGGCTGCAGGGAAACGACGTCACGCTGCGAGAATTCGAGCGGCGGACGCTCGCCCTTCTTGGCAGCATCGGCATTGCCTCTTTTTGACGAAATCGCAATCGCGCCGCCCGCGACTACAACGGCAACCAGGGCCGCAGTCAAAATCCATCCTGTGCGCTTACGCATTCAAACAATCCCCCGGGACGCAGGCTTCTGGCCAACAGTCCGTAATGGGGCGCGATTATCCTCGACCAAGCGCCCACGTCGCCGTCGCTGCGACGAACTGCGGCAAGGTGCGACGAAATGCAGGGACTGCAGGTCCGGCGTGGTGCCGGCCTCCCGCCAGCTTTCAGTCCTCGAGGCCGAGATCCTGAATTTTGCGTGTAATGGTGTTGCGTCCGACACCCAGGCGCGTCGCAGCGTCAATGCGTCGTCCATGGGTGTGTCTGAGCGCAGTTCGAATGACCGTCGCTTCGAATTCACGCGCCAGCACACCCATCACGTCGGGCGCTCCGGCCTTCAATCGACGCTCGACCTCTGCGGTCAGCTGTGCGACCCAGTCCTGATCCGACCGCGTCGCTGATCGTGGAACTGTGTCCAGCAGAGACCCGTTGACCGTCGCGGCAGCGCTCATCGACGGCGTCTGAAGCAGCGACGAGGCTGTCTCGTGCCGAACGTCGAGCGGCAAGTCTTCGACCTTGACCACCTGCGCCGGCGCAAGCACGGTTAGCCAGTGACACAGGTTTTCCAACTGCCGTACGTTTCCGGGAAACGGCAGCTGACTGATCAATGCGAGTGCCTCGTCGGACAGCCGTTTTGTATCGACGGCAAGCTCGGCCGCACTTTTCGCGAGAAAGTGCTTGGCGAGCGGAGCGATGTCTTCACGACGTTCACGCAACGACGGCAGCCTCAGCTTGATCACATTCAGGCGGTGGTACAGATCTTCGCGGAACGATCCCTGGCGTACTCGCTCTTCGAGGTTCTGATGGGTTGCGGCGATAACGCGCGCATCGGCCTTGATCGGCTGGTGTCCGCCGACGCGGTAATAGGTTGCATCCGACAGTACGCGCAGCAAGCGTGTCTGTAATTCGGAAGGCATGTCGCCAATCTCGTCGAGAAACAGCGTGCCCCCTTCGGCTTGTTCGAAGCGCCCTCGTCGCATCGCCTGTGCGCCGGTAAACGCACCGCGCTCGTGACCGAACAGTTCGCTTTCGAGCAGATCGGGGGGAATGGCTGCCATGTTGAGCGCGATAAACGGCATATGGGCGCGCGGGCTATGTTTATGCAGCGCACGCGCTACCACTTCCTTGCCGCTGCCCGACTCACCCGTCAACAGCACCGTCACGTTTGACTGCGACAGTCGGCCGATCGCACGAAACACTTCCTGCATCGACGGCGCCTGCCCAAGAATTTCGGGTGCGTCGGATCGCGACTCGTCTGCTTGCGCTTCGCGCACGCTTTCGTCCATTGCGCGCCGAATCAGCTCGACCGCTCGATCGACGTCGAACGGTTTCGCTAGATACTCGAATGCGCCGCCCTGAAACGACGAGACGGCACTGTCGAGATCCGAGAACGCCGTCATGATGATCACCGGCAGCGCGGGATACTTGCGCTTGACGGCACGCAACAGCTCGGTCCCATTGATGCCCGGCATGCGAATGTCGGACACCAGCACCTGCGGCGAGTCGTGCTCGAGTTCGGACAACACGTCCTGTCCGCCACCGAATGCCTTGCATGGAATGTTTTCACGCGCCAGTGCCTTCTCGAGCACCCAGCGAATCGAACGGTCGTCGTCAACGATCCAGACCGGCTTCATTGCAATGGAATCAAGATGCGGAAATGCGTACGGCCTGGTCGGCTGTCGGCCTCAATCATCCCGTCATGCTGCTGGATGAAAGTCTGCGCCAGCGTCAACCCCAGTCCATTGCCCCCGTCGCGACCCGATACCAAGGGAAAAAAGATGCGGTCCTTCAGCGGTTCGGGAATACCGGGACCGTTGTCGATCACTCGCAGATCAAGCGCGAGCCGGTGCCTTGCGCGTGCGATGGTGACCTGCCGCGCCACGCGCGTACGTAAGACGATCTCAGCATCACCAGCCGTGATCCTGCTTTCGAGCGCCTGCGCCGCATTGCGTACGACATTGAGCAGCGCCTGGATCAGCTGCTCCTTGTCACCGCGAAACTCGGGCGCACTCGCGTCGTAATCCCGGGTAATCGTGAGTCCGCGCGGAAACTCGGACACCATGACAAGCCGCACACGCTCGCACACTTCGTGGATATTCATCTCCGAGACGACGCGCGGAGCACGATGCGGCATCAGCAGGCGATCGACCAATGCGTGCAGCCGATCGGCCTCGGCGATGATGACGCGCGTGTACTCGCGCTGTTCGTTACTGGCAAGCTCGGCTTCGAGCAGCTGTGCGGCGCCGCGCACGCCGCCGAGGGGGTTCTTGATTTCGTGCGCGAGGTTGCGTAACAGCTCGCGGTTTGCCTCAGTCAACCCGATCTGACGCTCCTCGCGGTCGACTTTCAACTGCTGTTCGATCTCTGTGACTTCGAGTACCAGCGGAATGTTCGCGACGAACTGCACCGTTGCGGCGACACGCACCGGCAGCGGTTCGCGGCCGACGCGGCGCAATTCCATGATCTGTTTGCGCTGTCCAAACGCGTTGGCCTGCGCGTCGACAACGAGTTGGCGCATTTCCGCATCGTCACCCAGCACGCGTCCGGCAAGCTGCCCCACCAGCGTTTTACGTGACGTGTCAAACAGCAGCTCCGCTGACTGGTTGACGTGCGCGATTCGTCCGCTGTGGTCGACGAGAAGGACCGCCGTCGACAGCAGGTCAAGGCCGTCGTGGGGCGACTGCGTGAGCGCAAGCAGGTCGACTGCGCTCATTCGCAGCCCCGCATGAAGCGGAAGAACGACCTACTGGGTTTTGAGCAGCGACATCTCGCGCGCAAGTGCGCGCACGTTGTTTTCGGTTCGAGCGATGTCTTCCTGCAACCGCTGCGTCCGCTCTTTGTAAAGTGCGAAGTTGCGCTCATCGCCGCGCCGCTCGGGCTCGCCGTTGTTGAACTCCGACTTGAGCTTGGTCAGTCGTTCTTCCTCGCCCTTTAACTCGTCTTCCAGAATGCGACGCCGATCCTGATCGCGCGTGCGCTGCGTATCCCCGTCTACACGCGGAAAGCTGGCAGGCGATACCGACGCACGCTGCTCGACGGCGGGCTGCACACCACTTCTGGACTGCGGTACGCGTGAGGCCGGCAGCGTCAAGATCGGCTGCACATCCATACGCTTGCAGGTCTTGACGTTGCCTGTGTTGGTGAACTGCTTCTCCCCGTTTTCGCCTACGCAGACAAAAATGTCGGACGATTGGGCGAGTGCGCCCGTCGACATCAAGGCGGAGGAAATGAAACTGACGACTGAGGCGAGACGCGTCACTGGGCGATTCCCCGAGAAGCGAGAGGCGCGCAGTGTAAGTCAGGACTCGGCCATTGGATCCGCTGAGTAAGCCGTCTTGTCGGTTCAGTTCCCGCATTCGTGGGAGGGCGTTTTGTTCCTGCAACCAGCGCCCCCCGTTCCTTCGCGCCGCGTGGATTACGAGCTGTAGTACATGTCGAATTCGAGCGGGTGAGTTGTCATCCGGAAGCGCGTCACCTCATCCATTTTCAGCGTGATATAGGCATCAATCAGATCGTTGCTGAAAACGCCACCGCGCGTCAAAAACTCGCGGTCGTTATCCAGGTATTCGAGCGCCTGCTCCAGCGACGAACACACGGTCGGAATCTTCGCGTCTTCTTCTGGCGGCAAGTCATACAAATTCTTATCGGCCGGCTCCCCTGGATGAATCTTGTTTTGCACCCCATCCAGCCCCGCCATCATCATCGCGGCGAATGCCATATACGCATTCGCGGTTGGGTCAGGAAAGCGCACCTCGATACGACGTCCTTTTGGATTGGATACGTATGGAATTCGAATTGACGCTGAGCGGTTACGCGCTGAGTAAGCAAGCTTCACCGGCGCTTCGAACCCGGGGACGAGCCGCTTGTAAGAATTGGTGCCGGGATTGGTAATCGCATTTAACGCGCGAGCGTGTTTGATGATGCCGCCGATGTAGTAGAGCGCGAAATCCGAGAGGCCGGCGTAACCGTTGCCGGCGAACAAATTGGTGCCACCATTCCAGATTGACTGATGCACGTGCATGCCAGAGCCGTTGTCACCCACGACCGGCTTCGGCATGAACGTCGCCGTCTTGCCATAACTCGCTGCAACGTTCCACACCGTGTACTTCAGGATTTGCAGCCAGTCGGCGCGCTTTGTCAGCGTCGTGAATTTAGTGCCGATCTCGCACTGTCCCGGCGCCGCAACTTCGTGATGATGCACTTCGACTTCAACACCCTGCTGCTCCAGCAGCAGACACATTTCGGAGCGAATGTCCTGCAGTGAATCGGTCGGCGGCACGGGGAAGTAGCCGCCTTTTAGCGCGGGCCGATGTGCAAGGTTGCCCGCTTCGTAATCGATACCGGTCGACCACGGTGCTTCTTCAGATTTGATGCGAACCATCGAGCCCGACATGTCGACGCTCCATGTGACCGCATCGAAGATGAAGAACTCGGGCTCGGGGCCGAAGTACGCAACGTCGCCCACGCCGGTCGATTTCAGATACGCCTCGGCGCGTTTGGCAAGCGATCGTGGATCGCGGTCGTATCCCTTGCCTGTCGATGGCTCGATGACGTCGCATGTCAGGATCAGCGTATTTTCTTCGCGAAACGGATCCATGCGCGCCGTATCGGGGTCGGGCATCAGCAACATGTCTGACGCTTCGATTCCTTTCCAGCCGGCGATCGATGAGCCATCGAACGCATGCCCCAGTTCGAACTTGTCGTCTTCAAACGCTTTGGCCGGCACCGAGACGTGCTGCTCCTTGCCTTTTGTATCGGTGAAACGAAGGTCGATAAACAACACTTCGTTGTCCTTTATTGTTTTCATTACGTCCTTGGCCGTCGCCATCCGCGGTTCTCCCTAGCCGTTAATAAAAGTGGTGTGTCGCAGCGCGACGCATTAAATGTGCCAAAAATGGTCCCGAGCTTTGTTCAGCCGCACTACCCTTGTGCGTCAAAGGGCTAGCGCGCTCCGTCGGATCCCGACGCTATGGACAAGCCGGCAGCGATGCCCCAAGTTAGTGCAGTATGCCCCGAACAAAGAATTATGGCAGCACGAAATCAGGGCGGGGCGAATTCAGAAACATCGCCTGCAAGTCCGACAGAAAGCGCATACCGAGGGCAGTTGGGGCGAGCCTCTGATGGTTGCGCACGAGTAAGCCTCGTCGCTCGGCTTCGTCAAGCTGCCTCTCGATCGAGCTCAGTGCCAATCCGGTTCTCTCCATCAGCAA